>NZ_JABWMS020000062.1:0-26172 GCF_013369155.2 Escherichia sp. 94.0001
GTGGCGTATATTACGCTTTCCTCTTTCAGAGTCAACCCTGAATTTCAGGATTTTTTCTCTTTGTTGTTACGACCATCTTGTGAAGTGTTTCACGTTGTCGTCTCAACGGAGGCGCATTATAGGGATCCCAATTTTTTGCACAAGTACTTTTTTGATCTTTTTTTCTGTTTGTTGTTTTTTCACCCTTTTTGCTGCATTCGCACACAAAACGGTGCTTTTTTGCATACTAAAAGACTTGCACTAGGCCAATAATGCACCCAAAGTCATTAGGAAATCATTTATTGTTGAGGTGAGTATGTCTGATGTTTTACGCCCATACCGCGATCTTTTTCCACAAATCGGTCAGCGCGTAATGATCGACGATAGTAGTGTAGTGATCGGTGACGTTCGTTTGGCTGATGATGTGGGGATCTGGCCACTCGTTGTGATTCGTGGTGATGTACATTATGTACAGATTGGAGCACGCACCAATATCCAGGATGGCAGTATGTTGCATGTCACCCATAAGTCCTCATACAACCCAGATGGCAACCCATTAACCATTGGCGAAGATGTCACTGTTGGTCATAAGGTGATGCTCCACGGCTGTACCATTGGCAATCGAGTGTTGGTTGGGATGGCATCAATTTTACTTGATGGCGCAATAGTAGAAGATGATGTGATGATTGGTGCGGGTAGCCTGGTCCCACAAAATAAACGGCTGGAGAGCGGATATCTGTATCTCGGTAGCCCCGTCAAACAGATCCGCCCGTTAAGTGATGAAGAGAAGGCCGGGTTACGCTATTCCGCGAATAACTACGTGAAATGGAAGGACGAGTATCTGGATCAGGGTAACCAAACCCAACCTTGATCATCTTCGCTTTGATCCTGAATCAAGCTTTCTGCTTCTTCTTCCAGGTCCCAGCGATGCTGACGAAAACTCGCTAACCACTGTTCTGGCGTATCTCCTGCAAAGCGGTTCGCCAGACTCTCTCCAGTAATAGCGCAAGTGAGCTGCATACCATTTACAAGAGCGGGAAAACAAACGCATTTTTTACTCTCGTTCCACTCTTCCCTGTCCGGAAACTGGATGGCCTGATTCACGCGGACAACTCCTCCTGCAATTGCTTTATAACTGGTTCTATGTCAGGCAGAACACCGTGCCAGAGAAGAAAGGCATGAGCCGCCTGTGCCACCAGCATCCCCAATCCATCCGCATTACGCTTTGAACCTCGCAGCTCACACCATGCCAGAAAAGGTGTTTTTCCTTTCTGATAGAACATGTCATAGCAACACATGCCTGAATGAATGAGCGATGCCGGGATCGCGGGAATATCACCACTGATGCCACTGGATGTTGCATTAATAATGAGATCGAACTCATGCCCCTCCAGTTCGTCCATACCCAACGCCTGAATACTGCCCGTGTGCGCAAACAATTTAGCCAACTCTTCCGCGCGGGATACCGTCCGATTAGTGATTGTCACCGCGCAGTCCAGAGAAAGGAGTGGAAGTAATACACCACGAGACGCCCCACCAGCGCCGATGAGTAGAATACGTAAACCTGGGCGGATAAAAGACAGACGTTCCAGATCGCTTAACAAGCCTACGCCATCGGTATTGTCACCCAGCAGGCGTCCATCTTCTAACCGCTTGAGGGTATTAACAGCACCAGCCAACGCTGCCCGTTCAGTAAGTTCATCAGCTCTGGCAAAGGCCTCTTCTTTAAAAGGCACCGTCACATTCGCGCCTTTACCACCAGCACTAAAGAAAGCGTTCAGTGTGTTAATGAAATCATTGATAGGTGCCAGCACGCGCCCATAGGGATGTTCAATATTCAATTGCTGAGCAAATTGCTGATGAATGAATGGCGATTTGCTGTGGGCTATTGGATTACCAAAAACAGCATAGTTTTCCATTATGTTACCCCTGTCGAAACAGTTCACCCGTCAGGGCATCGCGGATTTCTGAAGGATTTAAACGCCCTCCCGTTTCACCAGGCACAACCGGGAACGCTGCGCCAAATTGTGCGCGAACTTCGTCTACTGTTCGACAAGGCGGCAATCCACTCAAGTTGGCACTGGTAGAAACCAGCGGTTTACCATAAGCCTGGCACAAAGCAACCACCAACGGATGGTCGGTGACTCGTACAGCAAGCGAATCAAAGCGGCCTGTCAACCAGCGCGGTGTTGTCGCAGGCGCGGGAAAGACAAAGGTGACGGGACCTGGCCAGCGAGAAAAAATGGTTTCACGCTGCGCATCAGTCAGCATGCAGTCATCAATATAGGGTTTAAGCTGCTCGTAATTTGCCGCGATTAAAATCAGCCCCTTATCAACCGGACGCTGTTTTAGTTCCAACAGTCTCATCACTGCTGTTTCGCTATCAGGATCGCACCCGACACCGAAAACGGCTTCCGTGGGATAGGCGATGACACGTTCTTCATTGAGGACATCTATCGCAGCTGCGATAGCGTCTCCTTGCAGGTTATTATTCACGTTATTATTCCGCCGAAACCGGCTTTCCACATTGTTTACTGGCACAAAAGTGTTTTACACCCTGCGCGGTTTTCTTTTCGATGAGTAGCGGATAATGACACTCAGGGCATTCTCCGGCTATAGGTTTGAAGTTAATGGCAAATTGACACTCCGGGTAGCGATCACAGGAATGAAATGTTTTGCCATAACGGGAGCGGCGCTGGACCAGATGGCCCGTCCGACATTGGGGACATGTAATTGCTGTTTCGTCCGGTTTATCGATAAGTTCGGTATGTTCGCATTCAGGATAGTTACTGCAACCAACAAACATACCAAAGCGCCCCTGGCGTAAGACCAGATTTGCGCCGCATGCAGGGCAAATCTGTCCCTCCAGAACTTTGACGATATGTCCATCCGCTGAAGATTTCAGAGGACGGACGTAGTCACACGCCGGATACTGTGAGCATCCAAGAAACGGACCGTGTTTCCCGGATCGAATAACCAGTTCAGCCCCGCACTTTGGGCAGGACTCATTATTACGCACCGTGAACAGTGCTGATTTCGCCATAACAACTTATGCTGAATTAAAGAAATGATTAATGCAGCATACCTTCATTCACTTCAAAGAGTAATTCTTCCATTTGCTGGTACGCATTTTCGCAGCCCGGAATATTGAACAACACCATCAGGATTACCCATTTCAGGTCTTCCAGGTCGAACTCTGCGGTATCCAGCGCGAGCACTCGCTCTATCACCATTTCACGGGTTTCAAGGTTAAGCACCTGAATTTGCTCAAGGAAAAGCAGAAAACCACGACAGCTGGCATCCAGTCTTTCACACTCTTCAGGGGTATAAATACGCATGGAGAGAGGATCAGAGGCAAGTTGCATCGGTTCTGCCAACCCTTCCTGATAATCCGCAAGCTTTTCCAGCCATAGCAAGGCATTGTAGATATCTTCTCGCTCAAAACCTGCGTCGGTAAGATCCTGTTCAAGTTTGTCTTGATCCACACGCAACTCAGCTTCAGTGTGAATATAGGTTTCAAACAAATACATTAGTACGTCGAACATGGCATGCCCTCCTCAATCGGACATAGCCGCCGGGTACAGCTGCGATCCATCCTGCTAACTCCAGTTCAAGTAGTTGAGTAACTACCTCTGGCACAGGTTGGCCGGCACGTTCAGCGACGACGTCAACAGGTGTTACCTCATCTCCTACGTTAGCCAGGAGCTCAGGAAATGGCAATGCCACGTCTTCCTGATCTGATGAATAAAATGATTTTTCAGGGGCATCTGGCAACCAGTGCAATCCATATTGCAAATTTTCCAGAATTTCTTCCGGTTCCGTCACAAGAATAGCACCCTGCTTAATAAGCCAGTGGGGGCCTTCACTTCCGGGACTCCCTAATGGACCGGGCAAAGCAAAAACTTCACGCCCCTGCTCAAGTGCACAACGCGCTGTCACCAGAGAACCACTGCGCAAAGCCGCTTCCACCACTAGTACACCTTTACTTAGACCACTGATAATGCGATTTCTTCGCGGGAAATTGTAAGCAAGAGGAGGGGTATCGAGGGGAAATTCAGAGACGAGAGCACCACCATGTTCAAGCAGACTGGTAGCCAGTCGGGCATGGTGACGCGGATGAATGGTATTAAGTCCATTCCCCAATACAGCAATGCTGACGCCATTCACCTGCAAGGCCGCTTTATGCGCCACACCATCGATTCCTCGCGCCAGTCCACTCGTAATTGTCACTCCACGCGTCGCCAGAGTTTCGCAAAATAATCGTCCCCAGCGTTCGCCATACCATGAATACGCCCGACTCCCCACTACAGCAAGCTGAAATGAATGCAATGCGCGCAGTTCTCCAGCAACAAACAGCGCACCGGGGTAATCTGCTGTCGCCAGAAGTTGGGAAGGATAAAATTCACTATCCGCTGAGATTAAATGATGGTTTGGTTGATTCAACCAACAAAGTGAGCTCTCAATACTCTTTGGCGGAAATGAAAGAAAGCGTTGTGCCTGCCGCAATGTAAGCCCTGTTTGCTGCAATACAACCGCATCAATATGCGACTGTTTTGCCAGCCAGTGAGCTATACGGACCATATCATCGCCGTACAAGCTGCTGACGCTCATTAAACGCAGCCAAATTTCTGTATCGACCATCCTTATCTCCCTGCCATAAGCAGCCTTAGCAATCTTTGCGATTGGTCAGTGATGCTGTCAATCAGAGGGGGATTTGTCTAGAATAGAAGAAATAATCTTTCTAACTCCTGAACACATCTCTGGAGATTTATGTCAGTTTTGCAAGTGTTACATATTCCGGACGAGCGGCTTCGCAAAGTTGCTAAACCGGTAGAAGAAGTGAATGCAGAAATTCAGCGTATCGTCGATGATATGTTCGAGACGATGTACGCAGAAGAAGGTATTGGCCTGGCGGCAACCCAGGTTGATATCCATCAACGTATCATTGTTATCGATGTTTCGGAAAACCGTGACGAACGGCTGGTGTTAATCAATCCGGAGCTTTTAGAAAAAAGCGGCGAAACAGGCATTGAAGAAGGTTGCCTGTCGATCCCTGAACAACGTGCTTTAGTGCCACGCGCAGAGAAAGTTAAAATTCGCGCCCTGGACCGCGACGGTAAACCATTTGAACTGGAAGCAGACGGTCTGTTAGCCATCTGTATTCAGCATGAGATGGATCACCTGGTCGGCAAACTGTTTATGGATTATCTGTCACCGCTGAAACAACAACGTATTCGTCAGAAAGTTGAAAAACTGGATCGTCTGAAAGCCCGGGCTTAAGGATAAGAATTAACGTGTCAGAATCACTACGTATTATTTTTGCGGGTACACCTGACTTTGCAGCGCGTCATCTCGACGCGCTGTTGTCTTCTGGTCATAACGTCGTTGGCGTGTTCACCCAGCCAGACCGACCGGCAGGACGCGGTAAAAAACTGATGCCCAGCCCGGTTAAAGTTCTGGCTGAGGAAAAAGGTCTGCCCGTTTTTCAACCTGTTTCCCTGCGTCCACAAGAAAACCAGCAACTGGTCGCCGACCTGCAGGCTGATGTTATGGTCGTCGTCGCCTATGGTTTAATTCTGCCGAAAGCTGTGCTGGAGATGCCGCGTCTTGGCTGTATCAACGTTCATGGTTCACTGCTGCCACGCTGGCGCGGTGCTGCACCAATCCAACGCTCACTATGGGCGGGTGATGCAGAAACTGGTGTGACCATTATGCAAATGGATGTTGGTTTAGACACCGGTGACATGCTCTATAAGCTCTCCTGCCCGATTACTGCAGAAGATACCAGTGGTACGCTGTACGACAAGCTGGCAGAGCTTGGCCCACAAGGGCTTATCACCACATTGAAACAACTGGCAGACGGCACGGCGAAACCAGAAGTTCAGGACGAAACTCTTGTCACTTACGCCGAAAAGTTGAGTAAAGAAGAAGCGCGTATTGACTGGTCGCTTTCGGCAGCGCAGCTTGAACGCTGCATTCGCGCTTTTAATCCGTGGCCGATGAGCTGGCTGGAAATTGAAGGACAGCCGGTTAAAGTCTGGAAAGCATCGGTCATTGATACGGCAACCAACGCTGCCCCAGGAACGATCCTTGAAGCCAACAAACAAGGCATTCAGGTTGCGACGGGTGATGGCATCCTGAACCTGCTCTCGTTACAACCTGCGGGTAAGAAAGCAATGAGCGCGCAAGACCTCCTGAATTCTCGTCGGGAATGGTTTGTTCCGGGCAACCGTCTGGTCTGATAGTCCACTCTTCTAAGCCCGGTCTTGCCGGGCATTTTTATACTTATGAAAAAACAACGTAATTTACGTAGCATGGCGGCACAGGCCGTTGAACAAGTCGTCGAGCAAGGGCAATCATTAAGCAACATTCTGCCACCGCTCCAGCAAAAAGTTTCCGATAAAGACAAAGCACTTCTTCAAGAATTGTGCTTTGGCGTACTGCGTACGCTTTCACAGTTAGACTGGCTGATTAATAAGTTAATGGCCCGTCCGATGACCGGCAAACAGCGCACTGTGCATTACCTGATTATGGTTGGTTTGTATCAACTGCTTTATACCCGCATTCCACCTCATGCTGCGCTGGCTGAAACGGTTGAAGGTGCTGTCGCAATTAAGCGTCCGCAACTTAAAGGGTTGATTAACGGCGTATTACGCCAGTTCCAGCGTCAGCAAGAAGAGTTATTAGCCGAGTTTAATGCCAGTGATGCACGTTATCTGCATCCTTCCTGGTTGCTGAAGCGTCTGCAAAAAGCGTATCCAGAGCAATGGCAATCCATCATTGAAGCCAATAACCAGCGTCCGCCAATGTGGCTGCGCGTTAATCGTACGCATCATTCCCGCGACAGCTGGCTTGCATTGCTGGATGAAGCAGGAATGAAAGGTTTCCCGCATGCGGATTACCCTGATGCTGTACGGCTGGAAACACCTGCACCTGTTCATGTGCTACCAGGTTTTGAAGAAGGATGGGTTACCGTTCAGGATGCATCAGCACAAGGTTGCATGGCCTGGCTTGCGCCACAAAACGGTGAACACATTCTGGATCTTTGCGCTGCCCCCGGCGGTAAAACAACGCATATCCTTGAGGTGGCACCAGAAGCGCAGGTTGTTGCGGTTGATATTGACGAACAGCGCCTCTCTCGCGTTTACGACAATTTAAAACGCCTTGGTATGAAGGCGACCGTGAAACAAGGTGATGGCCGCTACCCTTCCCAATGGTGTGGCGAGCAACAGTTTGATCGCATTTTATTAGATGCGCCTTGTTCAGCAACCGGTGTGATTCGTCGCCATCCGGATATTAAATGGTTACGCCGCGATCGCGATATCCCTGAACTCGCGCAGTTGCAGTCTGAAATTCTCGACGCCATCTGGCCGCATTTAAAATCCGGTGGAACCCTGGTCTATGCCACCTGTTCAGTGTTACCGGAAGAGAATAGCCAACAAATTAAAGCCTTTCTGCAACGCACAGAAGATGCAATGCTTTGCGAAACCGGAACACCAGAACAACCAGGTAAGCAAAATCTGCCTGGTGCCGAAGAGGGCGACGGCTTCTTTTACGCTAAGCTAATCAAAAAGTGATGAGATAACGGGTCGCGACTGATGAAAATTATCATTCTGGGTGCCGGCCAGGTTGGCGGCACACTGGCGGAAAACCTGGTTGGCGAGAACAACGATATTACTGTTGTCGATACCAACGGTGAGCGTCTGCGGACCTTGCAGGATAAATTTGACCTGCGAGTCGTGCAGGGGCATGGCTCTCATCCACGCGTATTGCGGGAGGCAGGTGCCGACGACGCCGATATGCTGGTTGCTGTAACCAGTTCAGATGAAACCAATATGGTTGCCTGCCAGGTAGCCTACTCACTTTTCAACACCCCTAATCGCATCGCTCGTATCCGCTCACCAGACTACGTGCGCGATGCCGATAAGCTATTTCATTCAGATGCTGTACCGATTGATCATCTGATCGCACCAGAGCAGCTGGTTATCGATAATATTTACCGACTGATTGAGTATCCCGGCGCGCTGCAGGTGGTGAACTTCGCTGAGGGTAAAGTCAGCCTGGCTGTGGTTAAAGCCTATTATGGCGGCCCACTGATTGGTAATGCACTTTCGACCATGCGCGAACATATGCCGCATATCGATACTCGTGTGGCAGCCATTTTCCGCCACGATCGCCCTATTCGTCCGCAAGGTTCGACCATTGTTGAAGCTGGTGATGAAGTGTTCTTTATTGCCGCTTCACAGCATATCCGCGCGGTGATGAGTGAATTGCAACGTCTGGAAAAACCGTATAAGCGGATCATGCTGGTTGGCGGCGGTAATATCGGTGCAGGGCTGGCGCGTCGTCTGGAAAAAGATTACAGCGTTAAACTCATCGAACGTAATCAGCAGCGCGCTGCCGAACTGGCGGAAAAGTTGCAGAATACGATCGTCTTTTTTGGTGATGCGTCGGATCAAGAACTGCTAGCCGAAGAACATATCGATCAAGTTGATCTGTTTATTGCCGTCACCAACGATGACGAAGCCAATATCATGTCCGCCATGCTTGCCAAACGTATGGGTGCGAAAAAGGTGATGGTATTGATCCAGCGTCGCGCTTATGTGGATCTGGTTCAGGGGAGCGTGATCGATATTGCGATTTCACCACAACAAGCAACTATTTCTGCGTTGCTTAGTCACGTGCGAAAAGCCGATATTGTTGGTGTTTCCTCATTGCGCCGCGGTGTTGCAGAAGCTATTGAAGCTGTTGCTCACGGTGATGAAAGCACCTCACGCGTTGTGGGCAGAGTCATTGATGAAATCAAGCTACCACCAGGAACGATTATTGGTGCTGTAGTACGCGGCAATGATGTGATGATTGCCAATGACAATCTGCGTATTGAGCAAGGCGATCATGTAATTATGTTCCTGACGGACAAAAAGTTTATTACCGACGTCGAACGTCTCTTCCAGCCAAGTCCTTTCTTCTTGTAATTAATAAGGCGTCTTCTGGCGCCTTATTATTTCCCTTTTCTTTTCAAGGATTAATTAAATTCATACCCGGCAGGAAAATAGCTTAACATTTGTTAGACTTATGATTGTCGGCTTTATAGGGAGAATAACATGAGCATTATTAAAGAATTTCGCGAATTTGCAATGCGCGGAAATGTGGTGGATTTGGCAGTGGGTGTCATTATCGGTGCGGCCTTCGGTAAGATTGTCTCTTCACTGGTTGCCGATATCATCATGCCGCCGCTGGGTTTATTAATTGGTGGGATCGACTTTAAACAGTTTGCTGTCACGCTACGCGATGCGCAAGGGGATATCCCAGCAGTCGTTATGCATTACGGTGTCTTCATTCAAAACGTCTTTGATTTTCTGATTGTGGCCTTTGCCATCTTTATGGCGATTAAGCTAATCAATAAACTGAATCGGAAAAAAGAAGAACCAGCAGCTGCACCTGCACCAACTAAAGAAGAAGTATTACTGACCGAGATCCGTGATTTGCTGAAAGAGCAGAATAACCGCTCTTAAAAAGCCCCTGAAAGCAGAAGGCCAGTGGTAAAAAAGTGATTTACTTTCTTGCCACTGGCCTCCCAGTTTCCCCGATTGCCATGTTTTCCTTTTCGCATGTAACTACCTTTCCCCTTCTTATTTTTCTCTACACGCTGTCGGAATAAAGGATCATGTAGTAATGCTTCTATCGCATTATCCTTTATCTGCCCTTTAGTATGCTGATATCGGCTCATAAAAACTCCAATTGGTTATTTAACGGCGCGAGTGTAATCCTGCCAGTGTAAAAAATCAACAGTCACTCTTAACGCCACTCGCCCCTTGTTCAAGAGCTTCAAGAATCGAGCAATAAACACTGCTATGGGCGGTCCCACAACAGGCATCGTTAAGGCGTTGGAGGGAACGCTGCATACTCTGCAACTCGGCTATCCGTGCTTCGACTTCCTGCAATCTTTCCTGCACAATGCCTTTTGACTCCTGACAGGTATGGTGTTCAGGATCGATACGGATCGACAGCAACTCGCGGATCGACTCCAGACTGAAACCAAGTTGTCTGGCATGGCGGATAAATTTCAATCGCTGGAGATCGCTTTCAGTATACAGGCGAAACCCACCTTCGGTGCGTACTTCATGCTCCATCATCTGCTGCTTTTCGTAATAACGAATCGTGTCGGGTGTTACTTCCGCCATTTTTGCCAGCTCACCAATGCGATACATACATACTCCACTAGTTATCGTTGATTTTGTCCAACAACTTGTCAGCATAATCGCCGCGTAAAAAATCGGTACTCAATCCAGCTTGTCGCAGCTTCAATTCCAGTAATGACAATCGACGACTAACCTCTTGATATTGCGGATCATCATGACGGATACCTTTGAGGATATCCAGAAGCTGTATTGCTTCCCTCCGTTGCTCAAGTTCTGGCGGTAAGCAACCGGCATTCTTCAGCAAGCGATACCCCGCACGTAATTCTGGTGGCACGTGGGAATCATCATCCAGGATTAATGGTTCGCCGCTACCAGGTAGGTTATCAAACTCACCTTTCGCTTGCGCTTCTGCTATATGGCGCTCTGCCCACTGGTCAAGTAACCACATAAATACTCCAGGGGATGAACAAAAAGAGTACAGCTATTGTAGATAAGTGGGGATACTACGGGTATAAAAAAACCCGCCGGGGCGGGTTTTTTTACGTTGCTTCAGATTACTCTGCAGCAGCTTCTGCTTTCTCTGAACGATCAACCAGCTCGATGTAAGCCATCGGCGCGTTGTCGCCTGCACGGAAGCCACACTTCAGAATACGAGTGTAACCACCGGCACGGCTCGCGAAACGCGGGCCCAGTTCGTTAAACAGTTTTGCCACGATCTCGTTATCACGAGTACGGGCGAATGCCAGACGACGATTAGCAACGCTATCAGTCTTGGCAAGAGTAATCAGCGGCTCAACTACGCGGCGCAGCTCTTTCGCTTTAGGCAGAGTCGTCTTGATGATTTCATGACGAACCAGTGAACCTGCCATATTGCGGAACATAGCCTGGCGATGGCTGCTGTTGCGGTTCAGTTGACGACCACTCTTACGATGGCGCATGACCTTATCCTTCTCAGTAAAACCTTAACCTGTGATCCGGTTACTCGTCAGCGATGCTTGCCGGTGGCCAGTTTTCCAGGCGCATGCCCAGAGACAGTCCACGGGAAGCCAGCACGTCTTTAATCTCAGTAAGAGATTTTTTACCAAGGTTAGGCGTTTTAAGGAGCTCAACCTCGGTACGCTGTACCAGATCACCGATATAGTGGATAGCTTCTGCTTTAAGGCAGTTAGCAGAGCGGACAGTCAATTCCAGATCGTCAACAGGGCGCAGCAGGATCGGATCGAACTCTGGTTTCTCTTCTTTCACTTCAGGCTGACGTACATCACGTAAGTCAACGAAAGCTTCCAGTTGTTCAGCCAGAATGGTTGCCGCACGACGAATCGCCTCTTCAGGATCGATTGTGCCGTTGGTTTCCATTTCGATGACCAGCTTGTCCAGGTCGGTACGCTGTTCTACACGCGCTGCTTCAACATTGTAGGCAATACGCTCCACAGGGCTGTAGCATGCGTCGACCAGCAGACGGCCGATTGGGCGCTCATCTTCTTCCGAATGAATTCGGGTAGAAGCCGGCACATAACCACGACCGCGCTGAACTTTGATACGCATGCTAATAGACGCGTTCTCATCGGTCAGGTGGCAGATCACGTGCTGCGGCTTGACGATTTCGACATCACCGTCGTGGGTGATATCGGCTGCAGTCACAGGGCCAATGCCAGATTTATTCAAGGTAAGAATAACTTCATCTTTGCCCTGAACTCTCACCGCCAGCCCTTTCAGGTTGAGCAGGATTTCCAGGATATCTTCCTGAACGCCTTCTTTGGTGCTGTACTCATGTAGTACACCATCAATCTCAACCTCGGTCACCGCGCAACCCGGCATCGATGAGAGCAGAATACGGCGCAGTGCGTTACCCAGAGTATGGCCAAAGCCACGCTCTAAAGGCTCAAGGGTCACCTTGGCGTGCGTCGAACTCACTTGCTCGATATCAACCAGGCGCGGTTTTAGAAACTCTGTCACAGAACCCTGCATTGTGTCCTCTCTTTGGTACTAAGCTTTACTTGGAGTAAAGCTCGACGATCAGGTGTTCGTTAATGTCCGCAGACAGATCAGAACGCTCCGGCTTACGCTTAAACGTACCTTCCATCTTGCCAGCATCAACTTCCAGCCAGGTTGGCTTTTCACGCTGCTCAGCCAGCTCCAGAGCGGCTTTCACGCGAGACTGCTTCTTCGCTTTCTCACGAATGCTTACAACGTCATTCGGACTAACCTGATAAGAAGCGATGTTAACAACACGACCGTTTACCATAATTGCTTTATGGCTAACCAGCTGACGTGCTTCTGCACGAGTGGCACCGAAGCCCATACGGTATACAACGTTGTCCAGACGACCTTCCAGCAGAGCCAACAGGTTTTCACCGGTGTTGCCTTTCAGACGTGCTGCTTCTTTGTAGTAGTTACGGAACTGACGCTCCAGCACACCATAGATACGGCGAACTTTTTGCTTTTCACGCAACTGCACACCATAGTCAGACAGACGCGGTTTACGCGCACCGTGCTGGCCAGGAGCTTGTTCAATTTTACACTTGGTATCGATCGCGCGAACGCCAGACTTAAGGAATAAGTCGGTGCCCTCACGACGGCTCAGCTTGAGCTTAGGACCCAAATATCTTGCCATTTTCTTTCTCCAACAAACCTGGAAAACGAGGCGTTATACGCGACGTTTTTTCGGCGGACGACAACCGTTATGAGGGATCGGAGTCACATCAGTAATGTTAGTGATGCGGAAACCTGCGGCGTTCAGAGCACGAATAGTAGATTCGCGGCCTGGACCCGGACCTTTAACCATAACTTCCAGATTCTTGATGCCGTATTCTTTCACGGCGTCAGCGCAACGCTCTGCTGCAACCTGAGCTGCAAACGGAGTGGATTTGCGAGAACCACGGAAACCGGAACCACCGGCTGTTGCCCAACCCAACGCGTTACCCTGACGATCAGTGATAGTCACGATGGTGTTGTTGAAAGAAGCATGGATATGAGCCACGCCGTCAGAGACTTGTTTTCTTACACGTTTACGTGCACGAATTGGTGCCTTTGCCATTATTCAATCACCCCGATTATTTCTTGATCGGTTTGCGCGGACCCTTACGGGTACGTGCGTTGGTCTTGGTACGCTGACCGCGAACCGGGAGACCACGACGATGACGCAAACCGCGATAGCAACCAAGATCCATCAGGCGCTTGATGCTCATGCTGATTTCACGGCGCAGATCACCTTCAACGACAAATTTGGCAACTTCGTCACGCAGCGTGTCGATTTGTCCTTCAGACAGCTCACTGATCTTAACATCTTCAGCGATACCCGCTGCAGCCAGGATGGCTTTAGAACGGGTCTTGCCGACGCCATAAATCGAAGTTAATGCGATTACGGCATGCTTATGATCAGGAATGTTAATGCCTGCTATACGGGCCACTATGCACTCCTACTATTTAATATGTACGTTCCATGCTGAAAAGCCCGTTTTCAGGATACTCAAATGGAAACGCACAGACATACAAAAGATTGGCTGGCTAATCTAGCCAGCTCAACCCAACTTTGCAAGAAAAATATGCGAAAAAATCAGCCTTGGCGCTGTTTATGCTTCGGCTCGGCACTGCAAATCACACGGATGACACCATCACGCTTAACGATTTTGCAGTTACGGCATAATTTCTTGACGGAAGCACGAACTTTCATTTTTACTCTCCGTAACTTCTCGGGCGACCAATTATCGGCCGTAGCCTTTCAGGTTCGCCTTCTTCAATGCAGACTCATACTGACTGGACATCATCAGAGTTTGCACTTGAGCCATAAAGTCCATAATCACGACAACAACGATAAGCAGTGAGGTCCCACCGAAGTAGAACGGTACTTTCATTGCATCACGCATGAACTCCGGGATCAGGCAGATAAAGGTAATGTACAGCGCACCAACCAGGGTCAGGCGGGTCATTACTTTATCGATATACTTCGCCGTTTGCTCTCCCGGACGAATTCCTGGTACAAATGCACCGGACTTCTTCAGGTTATCTGCTGTTTCACGCGGGTTGAAAACCAACGCCGTGTAGAAGAAACAGAAGAAGATGATTGCAGACGCATAGAGTAACACATAAAGCGGTTGCCCAGGCTGCAAATACAGCGAAATTGTTGTCAGCCAGTTCCAACCAGTACCGCCCCCGAACCATGACGCGATGGTCGCCGGGAACAGAATAATACTGGAAGCGAAGATTGCCGGGATTACCCCCGCCATATTCACTTTCAGCGGTAAATGTGTGCTCTGTGCAGCATAGACACGACGACCTTGCTGACGTTTCGCGTAGTTTACCACAATGCGGCGTTGACCACGCTCAACAAATACAACAAAGAACGTCACTGCAAATACTAATACTGCAACCAACAGCAACACGAGGAAGTGCAGGTCGCCTTGACGCGCTTGCTCGATAGTATGGGCAATGGCTGGCGGGAGTCCCGCGACAATACCGGCGAAGATAATGATTGAAATACCGTTGCCGATACCTCGTTCAGTAATCTGTTCGCCCAACCACATCAGGAACATGGTTCCTGTGACCAGACTTACAACAGCGGTGAAGTAGAATGCAAAGCCCGGGTTAATGACCAGGCCTTGCATACCAGGCATATTCGGCAGACCGGTAGCAATACCGATCGACTGGAATATTGCCAGCACCAGAGTACCGTAGCGGGTGTACTGGCTGATCTTACGACGACCAGACTCCCCTTCTTTCTTAATTTCTGCCAACGTTGGGTGAACCACCGTCAGCAGCTGGATAATGATCGATGCCGAAATATACGGCATGATCCCCAGAGCAAAGATAGAAGCACGGCTGAGAGCACCACCAGAGAACATGTTAAACATTTCAATGATGGTGCCTCGCTGTTGCTCAAGCAGTTTGGCAAGTACAGCGGCATCAATACCAGGGATCGGAATAAAAGAGCCAATACGGAACACAATCAGCGCACCGATAACAAACAGCAGTCTGCGTTTCAGCTCGCCTAAGCCACCTTTGGCACTTTGAAAATCTAATCCCGGTTGTTTAGCCATCTGCTACTTATTCCTCGATTTTACCGCCAGCAGCTTCGATAGCAGCACGAGCGCCTTTAGTAACACGCAGGCCACGAACAGTTACCGGAGTAGTTACTTCGCCAGCCAGGATCACTTTCGCGAACTCGATCTGGATACCGATAATGTTAGCCGCTTTCAGCGTGTTCAGGTCTACAACACCGCCTTCTACTTTAGCCAGGTCAGACAGACGAACTTCGGCTGTAATCGCTGCTTTACGAGAAGTGAAGCCGAATTTCGGCAGACGACGGTACAGAGGCATCTGACCACCCTCGAAACCGCGACGTACGCCACCGCCAGAACGAGACTTCTGACCTTTGTGACCACGACCACCGGTTTTACCGAGGCCAGAACCGATACCACGACCCAGGCGTTTACCCGCCTTTTTGGAGCCTTCGGCCGGAGACAGAGTATTTAAACGCATCTCTTACTCCTCAACTTTAACCATGAAGGAAACCGCGTTGATCATACCGCGAATAGCAGGAGTATCCTCGCGCTCTACGGTGTGACCAATACGACGCAGACCCAGGCCAAGCAGCGTTGCCTTGTGTTTCGGCAGACGACCGATTGCACTGCGGGTTTGAGTAATTTTAATAGTCTTTGCCATGGTTTATTTCCCCAGAATTTCTTCAACGGATTTACCACGCTTGGCAGCGACCATTTCTGGAGAATTCATATTTTCCAGGCCATCGATAGTTGCACGAACCACGTTAATCGGGTTGGTGGAACCATACGCTTTAGCCAGAACGTTATGAACCCCAGCGACTTCCAGAACGGCGCGCATTGCACCACCGGCGATGATACCGGTACCTTCGGAAGCCGGCTGCATGAATACGCGAGAACCCGTATGAACACCTTTAACAGGGTGTTGCAGAGTGCCGTTATTCAGCGCGACGTTAATCATATTGCGACGGGCTTTTTCCATCGCTTTCTGGATCGCTGCTGGAACTTCACGCGCTTTACCGTAACCAAAACCAACGCGACCGTTACCATCGCCAACTACAGTCAGAGCTGTGAAGGAGAAAATACGACCACCTTTAACGGTTTTAGATACGCGGTTTACCGCGATCAGCTTTTCCTGCAGTTCGCCAGCTTGTTTTTCGATGTGAGCCATCTTACACCTCTACCTTAGAACTGAAGGCCAGCTTCACGGGCAGCATCTGCCAGTGCCTGGACACGACCATGATATTGGAACCCGGAACGGTCAAAGGATACATCTTTGATGCCTTTTTCCAGAGCGCGTTCAGCGACAGCTTTACCCACAGCTGCAGCCGCGTCTTTGTTACCGGTGTACTTCAGTTGTTCAGCGATAGCTTTTTCTACAGTAGAAGCAGCTACCAGAACTTCAGAACCGTTCGGTGCAATTACCTGTGCGTAAATGTGACGCGGGGTACGATGTACCACCAGGCGAGTTGCGCCCAGCTCCTGGAGCTTGCGGCGTGCGCGGGTCGCACGACGGATACGAGCAGATTTCTTATCCATAGTGTTACCTTACTTCTTCTTAGCCTCTTTGGTACGCACGACTTCGTCGGCGTAACGAACACCCTTGCCTTTGTAAGGCTCAGGACGACGGTAGGCGCGCAGATCCGCTGCAACCTGGCCGATCACCTGCTTATCAGCGCCTTTCAGCACGATTTCAGTCTGAGTCGGACATTCAGCAGTGATACCCGCAGGCAGCTGATGGTCAACAGGATGAGAGAAACCCAGAGACAGGTTAATCACATTGCCTTTAACCGCTGCACGGTAACCTACACCAACCAGCTGCAGCTTCTTAGTGAAGCCTTCGGTAACACCGATAACCATTGAGTTCAGCAGGGCACGCGCGGTACCAGCCTGTGCCCAACCGTCTGCGTAACCATCACGCGGACCGAAGGTCAGGGTATTATCTGCATGTTTAACTTCAACAGCATCGTTGAGAGTACGAGTCAGCTCGCCGTTTTTACCTTTGATCGTAATAACCTGACCGTTGATTTTTACGTCAACGCCGGCAGGAACAACGACCGGTGCTTTAGCAACACGAGACATTTTTTCCTCCGATTAGGCTACGTAGCAGATAATTTCGCCACCAAGACCAGCCTGGCGCGCTGCACGATCAGTCATAACACCTTTAGAGGTAGAAACAACTGCGATACCCAGACCCGCCATAACTTTCGGCAGCTCATCTTTACGTTTATAGATGCGCAGACCTGGGCGGCTGACACGCTGAATGCTTTCTACAACAGCTTTGCCCTGGAAATACTTCAGAGTAAGTTCCAGTTCAGGCTTGGTGTCGCCTTCAACTTTAAAATCTTCAATAAAACCTTCTTCCTTCAGCACGTTGGCGATTGCCACTTTCAGCTTGGAGGAAGGCATGGTGACCGCAGCTTTGTTCGCGGCCTGACCGTTACGGATACGGGTCAGCATATCCGCGATCGGATCTTGCATGCTCATCTGTCTTTACTCCCGTGATTCAATTGGTGACAATTACCAGCTAGCCTTTTTCAGACCCGGGATTTCACCGCGCATAGCGGCTTCACGGACCTTAATACGGCTCAACCCGAACTTCCGCAGGAAACCATGCGGACGACCTGTTTGACGGCAGCGGTTACGCTGACGAGACGGGCTGGAATCACGCGGCAGAGTCTGCAGCTTGAGAACAGCGTTCCAACGATCTTCGTCGGAAGCGTTCACATCAGAGATGATCGCTTTCAGTTCAGCGCGTTTCGCGAAGTATTTATCAGCTAAAGCTACGCGTTTTACTTCGCGTGCTTTCATTGATTGCTTAGCCATTTAGTAACCCTACCTTACTTGCGGAACGGGAAGTCAAAGGCAGCCAGCAGAGCGCGGCCTTCTTCGTCAGATTTCGCAGTAGTGGTAATGGTAATATCCAAACCACGAACGCGGTCGACTTTATCGTAGTCGATTTCTGGGAAGATGATCTGCTCACGGACACCCATGCTGTAGTTACCACGACCGTCGAAAGACTTAGCGGACAGGCCACGGAAGTCACGGATACGAGGTACAGCAATAGTGATCAGGCGCTCAAAGAACTCCCACATGCGTTCGCCACGCAGAGTTACTTTACAGCCGATCGGATAGCCCTGACGGATTTTGAAGCCTGCAACAGATTTGCGTGCTTTGGTGATCAGCGGTTTTTGACCGGAGATTGCTGCCAGGTCTGCTGCTGCGTTATCCAGCAGTTTTTTGTCAGCGATCGCTTCACCAACACCCATGTTCAGGGTGATCTTCTCGACCCGAGGGACTTGCATGACAGAATTGTAGTTAAACTCAGTCATGAGTTTTTTAACTACTTCGTCTTTGTAGTAATCATGCAGTTTCGCCATCGTACTACTCCAAATTACTTGATAGTTTCGCTGTTAGACTTGAAGAAACGGACTTTTTTACCGTCTTCGAATCTAAAGCCTACACGGTCAGCCTTGCCGGTTGCCGCATTGAAGATTGCTACGTTGGAAACCTGAATAGCGGCTTCTTTTTCAACGATGCCACCCGGTTGGTTCAGGGCCGGAACCGGCTTCTGATGTTTCTTAACCAGGTTGATACCTTCAACAATGACCTTGCCGGAAGACAGGACATTCTTAACTTTACCGCGTTTACCTTTATCTTTACCGGTTAACACGATAACTTCGTCATCACGACGGATTTTCGCTGCCATGATTCGCTCCTTAGAGTACTTCTGGTGCCAGAGAGATAATTTTCATGAACTTCTCACTACGAAGCTCACGAGTTACCGGCCCAAAAATACGCGTACCGATAGGCTGCTCGCTGTTGTTGTTCAGAAGAACACAAGCATTACCATCGAAGCGAATGACAGAACCGTCCGGGCGACGAACACCCTTCTTGGTGCGCACCACTACCGCCTTCAGCACATCACCTTTTTTGACCTTACCACGCGGAATTGCTTCTTTGATGGTGATCTTGATGATGTCGCCTACGCCTGCGTAGCGACGGTGCGAGCCACCCAGAACCTTGATACACATTACGCGACGTGCACCGGAGTTGTCGGCGACGTTCAGCATAGTCTGTTCTTGGATCATTTTAGTGCTCCGCTAATGTCAACTACTACTGAGACCCGAAAATCAGGTCGTTAAAAATCCCCATATCGAGGGCGCGGCATTATAACACCGCTTCAAGGATATGGGTAGAAAAAATAAACGGCTCATTTCTGAGCCGTTTATTCGTATCGAGAGAGTGTACTGTATTACAGAACCGCTTTCTCTACAACGCGAACCAGCGTCCAGGATTTAGTCTTGGACAGCGGACGGCATTCGCGGATTTCAACCACGTCACCGATACCGCATTCGTTGTTCTCATCATGTACGTGCAGTTTGGTCGTACGCTTGATGAATTTACCGTAGATCGGGTGTTTCACAAAACGTTCGATAGCAACAACAATGGATTTCTCCATTTTGTCGCTAACAACGCGACCTTGCAGAGTACGGATTTTATCGGTCATTACGCACCCGCCTTCTCGTTCAGTAAAGTCTTAACGCGTGCGACATCGCGACGCACTTGCTTCAACAGGTGAGACTGTTGCAGCTGGCCACTTGCAGCCTGCATACGCAGGTTGAACTGCTCACGCAGCAGGTTCAGCAGCTCGGTGTTCAGCTCTTCAACGCTCTTCTCACGCAGCTCTTTTGCTTTCATTACATCACCGTCTTAGTTACAAAGGTGGTTTTAATCGGCAGTTTCGCTGCTGCCAGCTTGAATGCTTCACGGGCCAGCTCTTCCGGAACACCGTCCATTTCATACAGGACTTTACCCGGCTGAATCAAGGCAACCCAATACTCCACGTTACCTTTACCTTTACCCATACGCACTGCCAGCGGCTTTTCAGTGATCGGTTTGTCCGGGAACACACGGATCCAGATCTTACCTTGACGCTTAACTGCACGGGTCATAGCACGACGTGCTGCTTCGATCTGACGTGCAGTCAGACGACCACGGCCAACAGCTTTCAGACCGAAGCTGCCGAAGCTAACATCCGTACCCTGCGCCAGACCGCGGTTACGGCCTTTGTGCATTTTACGGAATTTTGTACGCTTTGGTTGTAACATCAGCGACGCTCCTTATTTACGGCCTTTACGCTGCTGCTTTTTAGGCTGAGCAGCCGGTTTTTCCGGTTGTTCAACAGCAGCCATACCACCCAGGATCTCGCCTTTGAAGATCCACACTTTAACGCCGATTACACCGTAAGTGGTGTGCGCTTCAGAGGTGTTGTAGTCGATGTCAGCACGCAGAGTGTGCAGCGGTACGCGACCTTCGCGGTACCATTCGGTACGTGCGATTTCCGCGCCGCCCAGACGGCCGCTAACTTCAACTTTAATACCTTTAGCGCCCAGACGCATTGCGTTCTGTACAGCACGCTTCATAGCACGACGGAACATAACGCGACGTTCCAGCTGAGAAGTGATGCTGTCAGCAACCAGTTTTGCGTCCAGTTCAGGCTTACGAACTTCGGCGATGTTGATCTGTGCAGGAACGCCAGCGATGTCCGCTACGACCTTACGCAGTTTTTCTACGTCTTCACCTTTTTTACCGATAACGATACCCGGGCGAGCAGTGTGAATGGTTACACGGATGCTCTTAGCCGGACGCTCGATAACGATACGAGATACGGACGCTTTAGCCAGTTCCTTAGTCAGGTACTGACGTACTTTAAAATCGCTGTCCAGGTTGTCAGCGAATTCTTTGGTGTTCGCAAACCAGGTAGAGTTCCATGGTTTTACAATACCCAGGCGAATACCATTAGGATGTACTTTCTGACCCATTGCTAGTCTCCAGAGTCTCAGCGATCGGACACAACCACAGTGATGTGGCTGGTGCGCTTCAGGATGCGATCTGCACGACCTTTTGCACGCGGCATAATGCGCTTCATGCTCGGGCCTTCGTCTACGAAAATTTTCGTAACTTTCAGATCGTCAATGTCAGCGCCATCGTTGTGTTCAGCGTTAGCAATGGCAGATTCCAGAACTTTCTTGACCAGTACAGCCGCTTTCTTGTTGGTGTAGGTCAAAATATCCAGAGCCTGCGACACTTTCTTACCGCGAATCAGGTCAGCAACAAGGCGAACCTTCTGAGCAGAAGAACGAGCATGGCGATGTTTAGCGATAGTTTCCATCTCTTCCTCCTACCTTATTTCTTCTTCGCTTTTTTATCAGCAGCGTGGCCGCGATAAGTACGAGTCGGTGCGAATTCACCCAGTTTGTGACCGACCATTTCGTCGGTTACAAATACCGGAACGTGCTGACGACCATTATGGACAGCGATGGTCAAACCGATCATGTTAGGAAAGATCGTTGAACGACGGGACCAAGTGCGCAGGGGCTTCTTGTCTCCGCTTTCCACCGCTTTCTCTACCTTCTTCAGCAAGTGCAGGTCAATAAAAGGACCTTTCTTGAGAGAACGTGGCATGGCTTATCCTCTAAAATTATTTGCTACGGCGACGTACGATGAATTTATCAGTACGCTTGTTGCTGCGGGTCTTCTTACCTTTGGTCTGAACGCCCCACGGAGTTACCGGGTGCTTACCAAAGTTACGACCTTCACCACCACCATGTGGGTGGTCTACCGGGTTCATCGCGGTACCGCGAACGGTCGGACGAACACCACGCCAGCGTGCAGCACCTGCTTTACCCAGAACGCGCAGCATATGCTCAGCATTGCCAACTTCGCCCAGAGTTGCACGGCAGTCTGCTTCTACTTTACGCATTTCACCAGAACGCAGACGCAGGGTGACATAAGCACCATCACGAGCAACGATCTGAACGTAAGTACCAGCGGAACGTGCCAGCTGACCGCCTTTACCTGGTTTCATTTCTACGTTATGAACAGTAGAACCAACCGGGATGTTGCGCATCGGCAGGGTGTTACCTGGTTTGATTGCAGCATCAACGCCAGACTGAATCTGGTCGCCAGCTTTCAGGCCTTTAGGGGCCAGGATGTAACGGCGTTCACCGTCTTTGTACAGAACCAGCGCGATGTTCGCGGAACGGTTCGGATCGTACTCAAGACGTTCAACAACTGCCGGGATACCGTCTTTGTTGCGTTTGAAGTCAACAATACGGTAAGCCTGCTTGTGGCCACCACCGATATGACGAGTGGTGATACGGCCATTGTTGTTACGACCACCGGATTTGCTGTTTTTTTCCAGCAACGGAGCAAAAGGTTTGCCCTTGTGCAGCTCAGGGTTAACCACTTTAACAACGTGGCGACGACCCGGAGATGTCGGTTTACATTTAACAACTGCCATTGTATTACTCCTCCGACTTACTCAGCGCCGCCAACGAAGTCCAGATTCTGGCCTTCTTTCAGGGTGACGTAAGCTTTTTTCCAGTCGCTACGACGACCGATACGCTGTCCGTGACGTTTAACTTTCCCTTTAACTACCAGGGTGTTAACGACTTCGACTTCGACTTCAAACAGTTTCTGCACAGCAGCTTTGATTTCTGCTTTGGTCGCGTCTTTAGCAACTTTGAGTACGATGGTGTTGGATTTTTCCATCGCAGTAGACGCTTTTTCAGAAACGTGCGGTGCACGCAGCACCTTCAGCAGACGTTCTTCACGAATCATGCCAGCATCTCCTCAACTTGCTTAACAGCATCAGCAGTCATTACGACTTTGTCGAAGGCGATCAGGCTAACCGGGTCGATACCAGTTGCATCGCGTACGTCAACCTTGTGCAGGTTGCGCGCAGCCAGGAACAGGTTTTCGTCCAGCTCACCGGTGATGATCAGCACATCTTCCAGAGCCATGTCTTTCAGTTTCTGTGCCAGCAGCTTAGTTTTCGGCGCTTCTACAGAGAACTTCTCGACAACGATCAGACGATCCTGACGTACCAGTTCGGACAGGATGCTTTTCAGCGCGCCGCGGTACATCTTCTTGTTAACTTTTTGACTGTGGTCCTGCGGACGAGCAGCAAAGGTCACGCCACCAGAACGCCAGATCGGGCTCTTGATAGAACCAGAACGCGCACGGCCGGTGCCTTTCTGGCGCCACGGTTTTTTACCGGAACCAGTTACTTCAGCACGAGTCTTCTGAGCACGAGTACCCTGACGAGCACCAGCTGCATAAGCAACAACAACCTGGTGAACCAGCGCTTCGTTGAAATCACGACCGAAGGTAGTTTCGGAAACAGTCAGCGCGCTCTGCGCGTCTTTCAATACTAATTCCATTGCTATCTCCTTACGCCTTCACAGCTGGTTTAACGATCAGGTCGCTACCGGTTGCACCCGGGACAGCACCTTTAACCAGCAGCAGGTTGCGCTCAGCGTCAACGCGTACTACGTCAAGGCTCTGAACGGTTACACGTTCGTTACCCATCTGACCTGCCATTTTCTTGCCTTTGAACACTTTGCCCGGAGTCTGGTTCTGACCGATAGAACCCGGAACGCGGTGAGACAAGGAGTTACCGTGAGTAGCGTCCTGGGTACGGAAGTTCCAGCGCTTAACGGTACCTGCGAAACCTTTACCTTTAGAGGTGCCAGTTACGTCAACTTTTTTAACGTCAGCAAACAGTTCAACGCTAATGCTCTGACCTACAGTGAACTCTTCGCCTTCAGCCAGGCGGAATTCCCACAGACCACGGCCAGCTTCTACGCCAGCTTTAGCGAAGTGGCCAGCTTCAGGCTTGGTCACACGGTTAGCTTTTTTAGCACCGGTGGTTACCTGAATAGCACGGTAGCCATCGTTAGCCAGGTCTTTAACCTGAGTAACGCGGTTTGCTTCAACTTCGATTACGGTTACTGGGATAGAAACGCCGTCTTCTGTGAAGATACGGGTCATACCCACTTTTTTACCGACTAAACCAATCATTGTTTCAACCTCTCAATCGCTCAATGACCTGATTAACCCAGGCTGATCTGCACGTCTACACCGGCAGCCAGATCCAGACGCATCAGAGCATCAACGGTTTTCTCGGTTGGCTCAACGATGTCAACCAGACGCAAGTGAGTACGGATTTCGTACTGATCGCGCGCGTCTTTGTTGACGTGCGGGGAGATCAGAACAGTGAAGCGCTCTTTGCGTGTCGGCAGCGGGATCGGACCACGGACCTGCGCACCAGTGCGCTTGGCAGTCTCGACGATTTCCGCGGTTGCTTGATCGATCAGACGATGATCAAACGCTTTCAGGCGGATACGGATTCTTTGGTTCTGCATGAGACCAGAGCTCCAATTATTTTATAAACGAAAATGATTACTCCTCAGACCCATTACGATTGATGGGAGAGTGTAACCGTTCTTACGTAGCTCCCCGATTGGGAGCATTGTTAGGTAGCCAAATTCGGCTAACTGAGGTTCAGATTGAACCTGCTGTCAACTACGACAAGCCCGCGCATTATACGCAAATCTGAGCCAGACGCAAGCATCGGGTAGAAATTAATCGCAACGCGCAGATTGCGAGCTGTATTCCACGAAATTTGTAAGGTTGTGAAGATAGCGTTTTTCACCGGAACCAGGTTAACAAATCAGCGATTTCTCCGTTGCTGAGCATCCGGAGTTATTCGATGGTGATACTCCAATTACAGAGGATGTTTTATGGACGCTACCCTTCCCTTTCTGATTTTGTACGCTTGTTTATCAGCCCTACTTTTTTTCTGGGATGCAAAGCATGGCTTGTTACCTGACAGATTTACGTGCCCGTTACTCTGGTCAGGTCTTTTGTTCTATCAGGTTTGTAATCCTGACGGTTTAGCCTATGCGTTATGGGGGGCGATTATTGGTTACGGCACATTCGCTGTCATTTACTGGGGGTATCGCATACTGCGTCATAAAGAAGGATTAGGCTATGGTGATGTGAAGTTTCTCGCCGCCCTTGGTGCCTGGCATACATGGACCTTCTTGCCACGACTGGTTTTCCTTGCTGCCTCATTCGCTTGCGGAGCCGTAGTTATTGGTCTGCTCATGAGAGGAAAAGATTCATTAAAAAACCCGCTGCCGTTTGGGCCATTTCTGGCGGCTGCGGGTTTCGTTGTAGGCTGGGATAGTTTGCTGGCAGGCCGTTAATCTTTAACTTTTATTTGTGATTGCAGGTAATTTTGTAAACCGATTTTACCGATGAGATCCAGCTCAGTTTCGAGCCAGTCAATATGACCTTCTTCATCGGCAAGGATCTCGATCATCATATCACGGCTAACATAGTCATGAACGCTGTCGGCATACGCGATAGCCTCACGGAGATCCTTCGCGCCTTCCAGTTCTAATCGCAGGTCGGATTGCAGCATCTCCTCGACATCTTCACCAATCCCCAGTTTGCCTAAATCCTGTAAGTTAGGGATTCCTTCTAAAAACAAAATACGCTCGATATATTTATCAGCGTGTTTCATCTCATCAATAGATTCATGGTATTCGACGTCATTGAGACGCATCAGGCCCCAGTTTTTAAACATCCGGGCATGGAGAAAATACTGATTGATTGCGACAAGCTCATTTCCCAATAGTTTATTGAGATAATTTATGATTTTAACATCACCTTTCATTTTATAGTCCCTCCGCTTCCACTATTAGAGCGTAGATGGGGCTAGCGGGATGTCAAAAAATAAGCGTGGGCTTCAGGCAATCTCTTTAAATTCTGGCATCTGCATCAACTCGTCCTGCATCACTTCGCGCGCGGCGCGAATGCACTTACCGCATTGATTTCCCACAGGAATAAACTTACGCAATTGTTGGAAAGATTGCGGATGAAACTGACGGACTGCCTGGCGAATTTTTTTGTCACTTACACCATTACACAAACAAACGTACATGATTGCTCCCGTTCAAATTCTGCGCAAAGTGTAAATGAGAATGGTTATGATTACAATAGCACAGTTTAATTTGCGCCATAGTTCAGCGAGTGAAATTACGACTAAATATTTCGAGCTCAAATTACGGGCAGCAAAAAGGGCGCCGAAGCGCCCTTTTTAATTCGAAACTAATTAACGTGTAATTAGCCCAGAACTTTAGCAACAACGCCCGCGCCAACGGTACGGCCGCCTTCACGGATTGCGAAACGCAGACCGT
>NZ_JABWMS020000063.1:0-25713 GCF_013369155.2 Escherichia sp. 94.0001
ATTGCAGGAGCGGTGTAGGCCTGATAAGCGTAGCGCATCAGGCAGTTTTGCGTTTGCCCGCAATCTTAGGGGACATTTAGCGGCCCCATTTATTTCTCACTTTTCCGCCTCATCATCGCGCGTTAATTTCTTTTCATAATCGCGTTTTACAATATCCAGCGCGCGCAGTACGGTGCGGGCTGGGATCTGATTTTCTTCCAGCAGCACAATCAAATCGACGGCCAGTTTGACATCGTCAGGGGCATTTTCCAGTGACATACTCTCTCCATTGCTAGCGAGTTAAACGCGCTATCCTGTTTTCGATTTTTTCCAGCGCATGACGGCACCGCGCCAGGCGTGCTTCATAGGCTTCTACTTCACGATGCAGCGTTTGCTGTTCCACGAGATCGGTCACCCGCGCCAGGCGGGCTCGACGTTCGGCTACCATCTCACGTAGCCGCCGCTCAAAATCCTGATGCTGAATACGTTTACGCTGCCAGCGGGCAATTTTCGGTGGCGCACTGTCCCACTCGCGCAATGACCAGGCGGAGGCTTCACGCGCGATGGCTTCCAGTTGTGCAGCCAGATGTTCCGCCAGCCAGGCCACTTGCGGCAGTTGCTGCTGCTCAACCGCATGACGAAGCGCAGCCAGATTATCGCCCGCCTCATCGAGACAAGCCTGTAGTGTTGTCGCACGGGTCTGAAAAAGGTGCCTGTCAAAACGGGCACTTAGCGTGGCAAATTGCGCTACCGGGGCACAACGCTGACGCAGCGTGGCGAGCTGTCCTTCCAGTTTTTCCAGCAGCAGGGCGGTTTTCACGATAAGACCTCAATGAAAATGATAATTGTTATGCTAAAGTAGCCACTCTGTAAGCTGACAACACTCAATATGCAACGAATCATTTTAATCATCATTGGCTGGCTGGCGGTAGTGCTGGGTACGCTGGGCGTGGTATTACCGGTATTACCGACGACGCCGTTTATCCTGCTGGCGGCCTGGTGCTTTGCCCGTTCTTCCCCGCGCTTTCACGCCTGGTTGCTGTACCGCTCATGGTTTGGCAGCTATCTACGTTTCTGGCAGAAACATCATGCGATGCCGCGCGGCGTCAAACCGCGGGCGATTTTGCTTATTTTGCTCACGTTTGCCATTTCTCTGTGGTTCGTCCAGATGCCATGGGTGCGCATCATGTTGCTGGTAATTCTCGCCTGTTTGCTTTTTTATATGTGGCGAATTCCGGTGATTGATGAAAAGCAAGAAAAGCACTGAAGCACAACAATCGCAGTTGCAATTATTGCGTACAGCCAGTACATTCTGGCGTTTTCGAGCACAGGCGCAGGCGGTCAAAGGTTAAACAACTGTTACTTTTGATACGTTTAAAACGCGCCGTGAGTACCACCGTAACAAGCAGGCATACACTTATGACCGCGACTGCACAGCAGCTTGAGTATCTCAAAAATAGCATCAAAAGCATTCAGGACTACCCAAAACCCGGCATTCTTTTCCGCGATGTCACCAGCTTACTGGAAGACCCGAAAGCTTACGCTCTCAGCATCGACTTACTGGTTGAGCGTTACAAAAATGCGGGTATTACCAAAGTTGTCGGCACCGAAGCGCGTGGCTTCTTGTTTGGCGCTCCGGTAGCTCTGGGTCTGGGCGTTGGCTTTGTACCGGTCCGTAAACCGGGCAAACTGCCGCGTGAGACCATCAGTGAAACTTACGATCTGGAATACGGCACCGATCAGCTGGAAATCCACGTTGATGCCATCAAACCGGGCGACAAAGTTCTGGTGGTGGACGACCTGCTGGCAACCGGCGGCACTATCGAAGCGACCGTTAAACTGATCCGTCGTCTGGGTGGTGAAGTGGCTGATGCTGCGTTCATTATCAACCTGTTCGATCTCGGCGGCGAACAGCGTCTCGAAAAACAGGGCATTACCAGCTACAGCCTTGTTCCGTTCCCGGGCCATTAATTATCGTCAGTCTTGCGCTGCTCACGCTACGGGCAGCACAAGATGTGCATTCAGCCTCGCCGTTCTGACGGGGCTGTGTTAGCATTACCCCTTCGTGAATCCACCTTCCAGCGTTTCAGAGCCTGCCAATGAGTTATCAGGTCTTAGCCCGAAAATGGCGCCCACAAACCTTTGCTGACGTCGTCGGCCAGGAACATGTGCTGACCGCACTGGCGAACGGCTTGTCGTTAGGGCGTATTCATCATGCTTATCTTTTTTCCGGCACCCGGGGCGTCGGAAAAACCTCTATCGCCCGACTGCTTGCGAAGGGGCTAAACTGCGAAACCGGCATTACCGCGACGCCGTGCGGCGTGTGCGATAACTGTCGTGAAATCGAGCAGGGGCGCTTTGTCGATCTGATTGAAATCGACGCCGCCTCGCGTACCAAAGTCGAAGATACCCGCGACCTGCTGGATAACGTCCAGTACGCGCCAGCGCGTGGTCGTTTTAAAGTTTATCTGATCGACGAAGTGCATATGCTGTCGCGCCACAGCTTTAACGCACTGTTAAAAACCCTTGAAGAACCGCCGGAGCACGTCAAGTTTCTGCTGGCGACGACCGATCCGCAGAAATTGCCGGTGACGATTTTGTCACGCTGCCTGCAATTTCATCTCAAGGCGCTGGATGTCGAGCAAATTCGCCATCAGCTTGAGCACATCCTCAACGAAGAACATATCGCTCACGAGCCACGGGCGCTGCAACTGCTGGCGCGCGCCGCTGAAGGCAGCTTGCGAGATGCCCTAAGTTTAACCGACCAGGCAATTGCCAGCGGTGACGGCCAGGTTTCAACCCAGGCGGTCAGTGCGATGCTGGGTACGCTTGACGACGATCAGGCGCTGTCGCTGGTTGAAGCGATGGTTGAAGCCAACGGCGAGCGTGTAATGTCGCTGATTAATGAAGCCGCCGCTCGTGGTATTGAGTGGGAAGCGTTGCTGGTAGAAATGCTCGGCCTGTTGCACCGCATTGCAATGGTGCAACTTTCCCCTGCTGCGCTGGGCAACGACATGGCCGCCATCGAGCTGCGGATGCGTGAACTGGCGCGCACCATACCGCCGACGGATATTCAGCTTTACTATCAAACGCTGTTGATTGGTCGCAAAGAATTACCGTATGCGCCGGACCGCCGCATGGGCGTTGAGATGACGCTGTTGCGCGCACTGGCGTTTCATCCGCGTATGCCGCTGCCTGAGCCAGAAGTGCCACGCCAGTCCTTTGCGCCCGTCGCGCCAACGGCAGTAATGACGCCAACCCAGGTGCCGCCGCAACCGCAATCAGCTCCGCAGCAGGCACCGACTATACCGCTCTCAGAAACCACCAGCCAGGTGCTGGCGGCGCGCCAACAACTGCAGCGCGCACAGGGAGCAACCAAAGCAAAAAAGAGTGAACCGGCAGCCGCTACCCGCGCGCGGCCGGTGAATAACGCTGCGCTGGAAAGACTGGCTTCGGTCACCGATCGCGTTCAGGCGCGTCCGGTGCCATCGGCGCTGGAAAAAGCACCAGCCAAAAAAGAAGCGTATCGCTGGAAGGCGACCACTCCAGTGATGCAGCAAAAAGAAGTGATCGCCACGCCGAAGGCGCTGAAAAAAGCGCTGGAACATGAAAAAACGCCGGAACTGGCGGCAAAGCTGGCGGCAGAAGCCATTGACCGCGATCCTTGGGCGGCACAGGTGAGCCAACTTTCGCTACCAAAACTGGTCGAACAGGTGGCGTTAAATGCCTGGAAAGAGGAGAGCGACAACGCAATATGCCTGCATTTGCGCTCCTCTCAGCGGCATTTGAACAACCGCGGTGCACAGCAAAAACTGGCTGAAGCGTTGAGCACGTTAAAAGGTTCAACGGTTGAACTGACTATCGTTGAAGATGATAATCCCGCGGTGCGCACGCCGCTGGAATGGCGTCAGGCGATATACGAAGAAAAACTTGCGCAGGCGCGCGAGTCCATTATTGCGGATAATAATATTCAGACCCTGCGTCGATTCTTCGATGCGGAGCTGGATGAAGAAAGTATCCGCCCCATTTGATCGTAAGCACAGCTTACGTTCGTCATCCTTAACGTGATTGAGAGAGAAACCTATGTTTGGTAAAGGCGGTCTGGGTAACCTGATGAAGCAAGCCCAGCAGATGCAAGAAAAAATGCAGAAAATGCAGGAAGAGATCGCGCAGCTGGAAGTGACCGGCGAATCTGGCGCAGGTCTGGTAAAAGTGACCATCAACGGTGCACACAACTGCCGTCGCGTAGAGATCGACCCGAGCCTGCTGGAAGACGACAAAGAGATGCTGGAAGACCTGGTGGCTGCAGCATTCAACGACGCAGCACGTCGTATCGAAGAAACGCAGAAAGAAAAAATGGCCTCTGTTTCCTCCGGAATGCAGCTGCCGCCAGGCTTTAAGATGCCGTTCTGATGCAAACCAGCCCGCTGTTAACACAGCTTATGGAAGCACTGCGCTGTCTGCCGGGCGTTGGCCCGAAGTCGGCGCAGCGTATGGCGTTCACGCTGCTTCAGCGCGATCGTAGCGGCGGGATGCGTCTGGCGCAGGCGCTCACCCGGGCGATGTCGGAAATCGGCCACTGCGCCGATTGCCGCACCTTCACCGAACAGGAAGTCTGTAACATCTGTTCGAATCCGCGTCGTCAGGAAAACGGCCAAATCTGCGTGGTGGAGAGTCCGGCGGACATTTACGCCATTGAGCAGACGGGGCAGTTTTCAGGCCGTTATTTTGTGTTGATGGGGCACCTGTCACCGCTGGACGGCATCGGTCCGGATGATATCGGCCTTGATCGTCTGGAACAGCGTCTGGCAGAGGAAAAAATCACTGAAGTGATCCTCGCCACCAACCCCACGGTTGAAGGTGAAGCTACCGCTAACTACATTGCCGAGCTTTGCGCGCAATATGACGTGGAAGCCAGCCGAATCGCTCATGGCGTACCGGTTGGCGGCGAACTGGAAATGGTCGATGGCACCACGCTGTCACACTCCCTTGCCGGGCGTCATAAGATTCGTTTTTAAGCAAACGAGAGCAGGATCACCTGCTCTCGCTTGAAATTATTCCTCCTTGTCCCCATCTCTCCCTCATCCTGTTTTTAACCTTAAAATGGCATTATTGAGGTAGACCTACATGAAAGGACAAGAAACTCGTGGTTTTCAGTCAGAAGTGAAACAACTTCTGCACCTGATGATCCATTCTCTCTATTCCAATAAAGAAATCTTCCTGCGTGAGCTTATCTCTAACGCCTCCGATGCGGCGGACAAGCTGCGTTTCCGTGCGCTCTCTAATCCGGACCTGTACGAAGGTGATGGCGAACTGCGCGTTCGTGTTTCTTTCGATAAAGACAAGCGCACGCTTACCATCTCCGATAACGGCGTGGGGATGACCCGCGACGAAGTGATTGACCATCTGGGGACTATCGCTAAATCCGGCACCAAATCATTCCTCGAATCCCTGGGTTCTGACCAGGCGAAAGACAGCCAGCTGATCGGTCAGTTTGGTGTTGGTTTCTACTCTGCGTTTATCGTGGCCGACAAAGTGACCGTGCGTACTCGCGCGGCAGGCGAAAAACCAGAAAACGGCGTCTTCTGGGAATCGGCTGGCGAAGGTGAATATACCGTTGCCGACATCACCAAAGAAGATCGTGGTACTGAAATCACCCTGCATCTGCGTGAAGGCGAAGACGAGTTCCTCGATGACTGGCGCGTGCGTTCCATCATCAGCAAATACTCCGACCATATCGCGCTGCCGGTAGAGATCGAAAAACGCGAAGAGAAAGACGGCGAAACCGTTATCTCCTGGGAGAAAATCAACAAAGCGCAGGCGCTGTGGACCCGTAACAAGTCGGAAATCACCGACGAAGAGTACAAAGAGTTCTACAAACACATCGCCCACGACTTTAACGATCCGCTGACCTGGAGCCACAACCGCGTTGAAGGTAAGCAGGAGTACACCAGCCTGCTGTATATTCCGTCGCAGGCACCGTGGGATATGTGGAACCGCGATCATAAACACGGCCTGAAACTGTATGTTCAGCGTGTGTTCATCATGGACGACGCAGAACAGTTCATGCCGAACTATCTGCGCTTCGTGCGTGGTCTGATTGACTCCAGCGATCTGCCGCTGAATGTTTCCCGTGAAATCCTCCAGGACAGCACGGTAACGCGTAACCTGCGCAATGCGCTGACCAAGCGTGTGCTGCAAATGCTGGAAAAACTGGCGAAAGACGACGCGGAAAAATACCAGACCTTCTGGCAACAGTTTGGCCTGGTACTGAAAGAAGGTCCGGCGGAAGATTTCGCTAACCAGGAAGCGATCGCCAAACTGCTGCGTTTTGCTTCTACCTATACCGACTCTTCTGCGCAGACCGTGTCTCTGGAAGACTACGTTTCCCGCATGAAAGAAGGGCAGGAGAAAATCTACTACATCACCGCAGACAGCTATGCGGCAGCGAAGAGCAGCCCGCACCTGGAACTGCTGCGTAAGAAAGGCATCGAAGTTCTGCTGCTTTCCGACCGCATCGATGAGTGGATGATGAACTATCTGACTGAGTTCGACGGTAAACCGTTCCAGTCTGTGTCTAAAGTTGACGAGTCGCTGGAAAAACTGGCTGACGAAGTTGATGAGAGCGCGAAGGAAGCGGAGAAAGCACTGACTCCGTTCATCGACCGTGTGAAAGCCCTGCTCGGCGAGCGTGTGAAAGATGTCCGTCTGACTCACCGTCTGACCGATACGCCAGCGATCGTATCGACCGACGCGGACGAAATGAGCACTCAGATGGCGAAACTGTTTGCTGCGGCGGGCCAGAAAGTACCAGAAGTGAAATACATCTTCGAACTGAACCCGGATCACGTACTGGTGAAACGTGCGGCAGATACTGAAGATGAAGCGAAGTTCAGCGAGTGGGTAGAACTGCTGCTGGATCAGGCGCTGCTGGCAGAGCGCGGTACGCTGGAAGATCCGAACCTGTTTATTCGTCGTATGAACCAGCTGCTGGTTTCCTGATGTAATGCCGGATGACCCTCGTGTCATCCGGCATTTTTCTTTTCATCATCTGTCCTTTCCGCAAATTATCTCGCCATTAACCGTTTCAGCCTCAGGTGCCTTTCTTGAGGCAATCGCCTGATGGTGGTATCGTTTATCGCTTTTTCAAAAAATTCGACACATTTTAAGGGGATTTTCGCAATGCGTATCATTCTGCTTGGCGCTCCGGGCGCGGGGAAAGGGACTCAGGCTCAGTTCATCATGGAGAAATATGGTATTCCGCAAATCTCCACTGGCGATATGCTGCGTGCTGCGGTCAAATCTGGCTCCGAGCTGGGTAAACAAGCAAAAGACATTATGGATGCTGGCAAATTGGTTACCGACGAGCTGGTGATCGCGCTGGTTAAAGAGCGTATTGCTCAGGAAGACTGCCGTAATGGTTTCCTGTTGGATGGCTTCCCGCGTACCATTCCGCAGGCAGACGCGATGAAAGAAGCGGGCATCAACGTTGATTACGTTCTGGAATTCGACGTACCGGACGAACTGATTGTTGACCGTATCGTAGGCCGCCGCGTTCACGCGCCGTCTGGTCGTGTATATCACGTTAAATTCAATCCGCCGAAAGTAGAAGGCAAAGACGACGTTACCGGTGAAGAACTGACTACCCGTAAAGACGATCAGGAAGAAACCGTGCGTAAACGTCTGGTTGAATACCATCAGATGACTGCACCGCTGATCGGCTACTACTCCAAAGAAGCGGAAGCGGGTAACACCAAATACGCGAAAGTTGACGGCACCAAACCGGTTGCTGAAGTTCGCGCTGATCTGGAAAAAATCCTCGGCTAATCAAGCCGCAGCAGATCTGCTTTCGGGCAGGTCTGCTCATTCTCCTCAGGCAATACCTCTTGCAGCAATTAGTTCTTCTTCTTCACTTTTCCGCTACAATTATCAACAAGTTGAATCGATAAGAGGCGGTAATGCGTCAAACTAAAACCGGTATTCTGCTGGCAAACCTGGGTACACCCGATGCCCCCACTCCTGAAGCGGTAAAACGCTACCTGAAACAATTTTTAAGCGACAGACGCGTGGTTGATACCTCACGGCTGTTGTGGTGGCCGTTGCTGCGCGGCGTGATTTTGCCGCTGCGCTCGCCGCGTGTGGCGAAGTTGTATGCCTCTGTCTGGATGGAAGGTGGCTCGCCACTGATGGTTTACAGCCGCCAGCAACAGCAGGCGCTGGCACAACGTTTACCGGAGACGCCCGTAGCGCTGGGAATGAGCTACGGCTCGCCATCACTGGAAAGCGCCGTAGATGAACTACTGGCAGAACATGTAGATCATATCGTGGTGCTGCCGCTTTATCCGCAATACTCCTGTTCAACGGTCGGCGCGGTATGGGATGAACTGGCACGCATTCTGGCGCGCAAACGTAGCATTCCGGGGATATCGTTTATTCGTGATTACGCCGATAACCACGATTACATTAATGCACTGGCGAACAGCGTACGTGCTTCTTTTGCCAAACATGGCGAACCGGATCTGCTGCTGCTCTCTTATCATGGCATTCCCCAGCGTTATGCAGATGAAGGCGATGATTATCCGCAACGTTGCCGCACAACGACTCGCGAACTGGCTTCCGCACTGGGGATGGCACCGGAAAAAGTGATGATGACCTTTCAGTCGCGCTTTGGGCGGGAACCCTGGCTGATGCCTTATACCGACGAAACGCTGAAAATGCTCGGAGAAAAAGGCGTAGGTCATATTCAGGTGATGTGCCCGGGCTTTGCTGCAGATTGTCTGGAGACGCTGGAAGAGATTGCCGAGCAAAACCGTGAGGTCTTCCTCGGTGCGGGCGGGAAAAAATACGAATATATTCCGGCGCTTAATGCCACACCGGAACATATCGAAATGATGGCTAATCTTGTTGCCGCGTATCGCTAAAGCTGAGCGGTAAAGAACTGAGCGCCGTCGCGAAGAGCCTCGTCGGCGGCTTTCATCATCCGTGAATAATGCAAAAAGGCGTGTAACGTGCCTGGGTAGAGTTTGAACTCACAGGGCTGCTGATGCGCCGCTAACGTCTGGTAAAGCAGACGGCTGTCATCCAGCAGCGGATCGAACTCCGCCCCGGCAATAAAACAGGGCGGAACTTCGCGGGTGAGATCATTATTAAACAGGCAGTAATACGGCGACTCGCGGTCCGCGTCGTGGCTTAAATACGCCTCTTCATACATCTTTAAATCCTCTTGCGTTAAGCCATCCCAGACACCGCCCAACAGACGACGAGTCACGGAATCCCGTAATCCGTAAAGCCCATACCACAGCAAAACGCCCGCAACTTTACCGCAATCTATCTGTTTATCACGTAACCACAACGCACTGGCGAGCGCCAGCATTGCGCCTGCAGAATCACCGGCAAAACCAATGCGTGACATATTGATTTGATAATCCTCTGCCTGCTGGTGGAAGTGGCAACAGGCAGCCACAATTTCCTCTATTGCCTGCGGAAAACGTGCTTCCGGCGAAAGAGTGTAAGCAATACCAATCACTGTACATTGGGTGTAACTTGCCAGCAGTCGCATAATCCGATCGTGGGTATCAAGATTGCCGAGAATAAAACCACCACCATGCAGATAAAATAGTGTCGCCGGGCTGTGACTTTTGGGTGAGTAGAGGCGAGTCTCGACCTGACCATAAGGTGTGGGAACCATGTAAGCGCTGGTTGCCATTTCTGGAGCGCCAGCATTCCAGAATCGGCGCTCAAGCGTGTAATACTGACGTTGCTCAGCAATCGTTCCCGTTGCGGGCCAGGGCGGTAAATCCGGCTGAAGAGTATTCACAACGGTTTTCATTTCAGCAGAAATAAGGTCCAGAACGGGTAATTTGTTTTCCGGCTTCATGCAAAAACTCCTTTCAAATTACGTCATTGTAAGGAACCACTGCCATGAAAATGCGATCCCGCCTGCTGATATTGAAACTGGCTGCGTCTCGCGCGCTCCCGTCAGATTGTGTTAACATTCGCCGCTCAGTTAACCACCCGTAAAAACAACCATGAAATTTCCCGGCAAACGTAAATCCAAACATTATTTTCCCGTAAACGCACGCGATCCGCTGCTTCAGCAATTCCAGCCAGAAAACGAAACCAGCGCTGCCTGGGTAGTGGGTATCGATCAAACGCTGGTCGATATTGAAGCGAAAGTGGATGATGAGTTCATTGAGCGTTATGGATTAAGCGCCGGGCATTCACTGGTGATTGAGGATGATGTTGCCGAAGCACTTTATCAGGAGCTGAAACAGAAAAACCTGATTACTCATCAGTTTGCAGGTGGCACCATTGGTAACACCATGCACAACTACTCGGTGCTCGCGGACGACCGTTCGGTGCTGCTGGGCGTCATGTGCAGCAATATTGAAATTGGCAGCTATGCCTATCGTTACCTGTGTAACACCTCCAGCCGTACCGATCTTAACTATCTACAAGGCGTGGATGGCCCGATTGGTCGTTGCTTTACGCTGATTGGCGAGTCCGGGGAACGTACCTTTGCTATCAGCCCTGGCCACATGAACCAGCTGCGGGCTGAAAGTATTCCGGAAGATGTGATTGCCGGAGCCTCGGCACTGGTTCTCACTTCTTATCTGGTGCGTTGTAAGCCGGGTGAACCCATGCCGGAAGCAACCATGAAAGCCATTGAGTACGCGAAGAAATATAACGTACCGGTGGTGCTGACGCTGGGCACCAAGTTTGTCATTGCCGAGAATCCGCAGTGGTGGCAGCAATTCCTCAAAGATCACGTCTCTATCCTTGCGATGAACGAAGATGAGGCCGAAGCGTTGACCGGAGAAAGCGATCCGTTGTTGGCATCTGACAAGGCGCTGGACTGGGTTGATCTGGTGCTGTGCACCGCCGGGCCAATCGGCTTGTATATGGCGGGCTTTACTGAAGACGAAGCGAAACGTAAAACCCAGCATCCGCTGCTGCCGGGCGCTATAGCGGAATTTAACCAGTATGAGTTTAGCCGCGCCATGCGCCATAAAGATTGCCAGAATCCGTTGCGTGTCTATTCGCACATTGCGCCTTATATGGGTGGGCCGGAAAAGATCATGAACACCAACGGTGCCGGGGATGGCGCACTGGCAGCGTTGTTGCATGACATTACTGCTAACAGTTATCACCGTAGCAACGTACCAAACTCCAGCAAACATAAATTCACCTGGTTAACTTATTCATCGTTAGCGCAGGTGTGTAAATATGCTAACCGTGTGAGCTATCAGGTACTGAACCAGCATTCACCTCGTTTAACGCGCGGCTTACCGGAGCGTGAAGACAGTCTGGAAGAGTCTTACTGGGATCGTTAAGTTATCGGACTGATGACTGTCGGATGCGGTGTAAACGCTTTATCCGACCAGCGGAAGATAGCACGCCCTTGCCGGATGCGTTAGCATCACATCCGGCTATGGTGTCAATGTCTTGACCCGTTACCACTTCAACCGCCGGTGGTGTTTCCAACATAGTGGTTTTTCCAACCAAGGCAATCCAGGGAAGCAGCAAGATGAAATACATTTCTGTGCCGCTCACACAACAGGCAATGGAACGTCTTGATTATGATTGCTGCAAGCCAAGCGATCTGTTCATTACCTTGCTCAACGGCACTTTACATATCTGTATCAATGACTTTGAAGATGAGTATGTCACGGATATACGTAAGCTTAAGCACATGGCTGCGCTTATTGAGCAAACGCTCATCACCCATCCTGAAAATTCATTCCTAAATATCTTGCTAATACAAACACGCCGGGCACTGGCAGCCAATACCGGCGTCTTTTTTTACTTCTGACATGGATGCATAGAATGCAAACGGTATGGTATCTGCAACATACGCATTTTGGCGAAATGAAAGGTATCGGCATTTATACCCGTTATGAACTGGCCTTGCAGGCCAAAAAGGACGTGGAAAATAAGCCTGGTTTTGTGGATTACCCGGAAAATTTTCAGTTTATTGAATACATCCTAAACCAGGATCTCTGGGGAGATTTTCCCGTTACACAGGTAGACGATCTTGTCGAGCCGATGGTGTACAGCCTGTGGCATATTCGTGATGATGAGGCCGATGATTATGCTTTCCTCGGCATTTATACCACTGCAAAACTGGCGGAGCAGGCCCGGGAACGAGCCTGCCGCTATTTTCAGGAAGATGCTGCAAATATTCAGCCTGATCAAGGGCAGCTTGATCGTACCTGGTGGGAAGAAGGATTCATTTCATGGGACGAAGCCTCAGAATTGATTGTCCCCAATGCCGGGTAATCATCCGGCAATGGAATCAATGTCTTACCCCGTCACCACCTCACCCGCCGGTGGCGTTTCCAGCAGTTCCAGCATAGTTCGGGCAATTTCACGCTCACCCATCACTACCTGATTCGCGCCACGTTCGGTGATATACGCCACTTCATCGTCATAATGGGCGCGGGCGATAATCTCAATATCCGGATTTTTCGCGCGGGCAGATGCCACAATCTCGCCCGCTTCATAACCGTTGGGAATCGTCAGGATCAGCCATTTAGCACATTCCAGATGCGCCAGTTGCATAATTTCTTCGTTCGCCGCATTGCCCAATACTGCGCGGACCCCGCGCTCGCGCAGTTCATCAACACGGGTTCGTGACGTCTCAATCACCACCAGCGGAATATCAGAGGCGAGCAATTTCTCCCCCAGCAGGCTGCCTACACGACCGTAACCCACCAGTAGCGCATGGTTGCAAATATCCACTGGGATCTGCTTCTCTTCTTCGATAGCCTCTTCCAGCGTCTGCTCTTCCAGCGTTTCGGTCTTCGCCAGATATTTCTCCAGCAGCGCAAACAGGACCGGGTTGAGCATAATCGACAAAATCGCCCCTGCCAGCACCAGGTTCTGCCCGGCCTGCGGCAGCAGATCCAGCGCCATCCCCAGCCCTGCCAGGATAAAAGCGAACTCACCAATTTGTGCCAGGCTGGCGGCGATAGTTAATGCCGTACGTTGAGAGTGACCAAACAGTCGCACCAGGAAAAACGCGGCTAATGACTTACCAAACAGAATAATCGCCAGCGTCGCTAGCACCGCCAGTGGTTGTTGAATCAGAATTAACGGATCAAACAGCATTCCGACGGAGACAAAAAACAGCACCGCAAACGCGTCGCGCAATGGCAGCGTATCGTGGGCAGCACGGTGACTCAGTTCAGACTCGTTCAGTACCATCCCGGCGAAGAACGCGCCGAGTGCAAAGGAGACGTCAAACAGTTCCACCGCGCCAAAAGCAATCCCTAACGCCAGCGCCAGCACCGACAGGGTAAACAGCTCGCGGGAACCGGTTGCCGCGCTGCGTGCCATAATCCACGGCACCAGACGGCGACCTACCAGCATCATAATGGCGATAAATGCGATCACCTTGCCGATGGTGATTCCCATATCAACGGCCAGCGTCGCAAAGCCCACATCACCCTGTTCCATCATTCCTGCCACTGCGGGCAGCAACACCAGCGTCAGAACCATGACCAGGTCTTCCACAATCAACCAACCGATGGCGATTTGCCCACGCTGACTGTCTATTAATTGCCGTTCTTCAAGTGCGCGCAGTAACACCACGGTACTGGCGGTGGAAAGGCATAAGCCGAACACGATACCGGTCATTAACGACCAGCCCAGCACGGCGGAGAGCGCCATACCCAGCAGCGTCGCCACGGCTATCTGGGCGATCGCACCGGGAATGGCGATGGCCTTTACCGCCATCAAATCCTTCAGCGAAAAGTGCAGACCCACGCCAAACATCAACAGAATGACGCCCAGTTCAGCCAGTTCCGGCGCAAGCTTGGTATCGGCAACAAAGCCCGGAGTGAATGGTCCTGCCAGCACACCCGCTAACAGATATCCCACCAGAGGAGAAATACGTAGTTTATTGGCCAGCATGCCGAGGATAAAGGCGAGCACAAGGCCGCCAACAATGGTGGTGATAAGCGGGGTGGCGTGATGCATTCCGTCTCCTTTTCCTGGTGGTTATTGTCCATTTTTGGCCGGGAAAACCAAAATTACAGGTAATAGTTTATGACAATTTCATTGATGATGTTTATGAATAATTGTTGAATTTTGCAGAAAAATGGAATTAGCTGCAAAAAAAGCACGGATCGGAAAACAGAAGGCGGTTTAACAGAGGAAAGGCTTATGGCGACTGTAAAACGATGCAGCCAAAGTTTGCCTTTGGCTGCAATGAAATCAGTCTTTATGCCGGTTATCAGGCAGGAATATGGTCAACATCCCCAATAGTGGCAGGAAAGCACAGATTTTATAGACTAACTCGATGCTGGTGTGGTCGGCGATAAGCCCCAGAACTGCCGCTCCCAGACCTCCCATGCCGAAAGCAAAACCGAAAAAGAGTCCAGAAACCATACCGATACGTCCCGGAAGCAGCTCCTGAGCGTAGACCAGAATGGCAGAGAATGCCGAAGCGAGGATAAATCCAATAATCACCGTTAAAACCCCCGTCCAGTGCAGGCTGGCGTAGGGTAAAATCAGCGTAAACGGCGCAACGCCGAGGATAGAGCCCCAAATCACATATTTCCGTCCAATTTTATCCCCTACAGGCCCGCCGATCACCGTACCTGCCGCAACGGCAAACAGGAATGCAAACAGATGAAGCTGGGCATTCTGGATAGATAATCCGAATTTTTGCATCAGATAAAAGGTGTAATAGCTACTGATGCTCGCCATATAGAAATATTTCGAGAAAATCAGGATTAACAGAATGCTGACCGCCAGTACCACTTTGTTGCGCGGCAGTGGATTGATAATCGTCGCTTTTGGTTTTCCTTTATTCATTCGGTGCTGTGCCGAGTACCAACGGCTGATTTGCGCCAGCACCACGATTGCCAGCAGTGCTGCAAGCACAAACCAGGCCACGTTGCCTTTGCCATAAGGCGCGATAATCACCGCTGCCAGCAAGGGCCCCAGGGAACTGCCAAAGTTGCCGCCGACCTGAAAGATAGATTGCGCCAGGCCATGACGGCCACCAGACGCCATTCGGGCCACGCGTGAGGATTCCGGATGAAAGACCGACGAACCAGTGCCGACCAACGCCGCCGCCAGCAGAACTGCGCCAAAACTGCCCGCCAGCGCCAGCAGCACCAGACCGCTTAAGGTAAAGCACATGCCAATCGGCAACGACCACGGCATCGGATATTTATCCGTCCAGTAGCCGACCACAGGTTGCAATAGTGAAGAGGCGAGCTGGAAGGTGAGGGTTATCATGCCAATTTGCATAAATGTCAGAGAAAATTCTGACTGAAGCAGGGGATAAATCGCCAGAATCAGCGATTGGATCATGTCGTTCAGCAGATGTGAGAGGCTGATAGCACCTAAAATACCAAACGATGTTCGGGCCTTGGTCGTTGACGCAGCAGCGCCAGCCACTGGCTGGGTTTGTTCACTCATTGCCATAGGAAAGTCACTTTTTCAGGGTTGCGATGTAAAGAATGATCTTATTTGTGATTATTACCCGACTAACATACCTGTATGCGCCGCCTGAAGGAAGTCTCAACGCTGAATAAAGAATTTCTAATCTGGATGCAGATTTATCTTCACCGGACGCAGACTTGTCTATGATGTCGCGTCATACTATTTTTCAACACGTTGAAATCTGATCAGGGAGAGAAGTATGAAATTATTGCAGCGGGGCGTGGCGTTAGCACTGTTAACCACATTTACACTGGCGAGTGAAACTGCTCTGGCTTATGAGCAGGATAAAACCTACAAAATTACAGTTCTGCATACCAATGATCATCATGGTCATTTCTGGCGTAATGAATATGGCGAATATGGTCTTGCGGCGCAAAAAACGCTGGTGGACGGTATTCGCAAAGAGGTTGCGGCTGAAGGTGGTAGCGTGCTGCTACTTTCCGGTGGCGACATTAATACTGGCGTGCCCGAGTCCGACTTACAGGATGCCGAACCTGATTTTCGCGGTATGAATCTGGTGGGCTATGATGCGATGGCAATCGGTAATCATGAATTTGATAACCCGCTCACCGTATTACGCCAGCAGGAAAAGTGGGCTAAGTTCCCGTTGCTTTCCGCCAATATCTACCAGAAAAGTACCGGCGAGCGCCTGTTTAAACCATGGGCGCTGTTTAAGCGTCAGGATCTGAAAATTGCCGTTATTGGTCTGACGACGGATGACACAGCGAAGTTAGGCAACCCAGAAAACTTCACCGATATTGAGTTCCGTAAACCCGCCGATGAAGCGAAGCTGGTGATTCAGGAGCTGCAACAGACAGAAAAGCCAGACATTATTATCGCGGCGACCCATATGGGGCATTACGACAATGGTGAGCACGGCTCTAACGCAGCGGGCGATGTGGAAATGGCACGCGCGCTGCCTGCCGGATCGCTGGCGATGATCGTCGGAGGTCACTCGCAAGATCCAGTCTGTATGGCGGCAGAAAATAAAAAACAGGTCGATTACGTTCCTGGTACGCCATGCAAACCGGATCAACAAAATGGCATCTGGATTGTACAGGCGCATGAGTGGGGCAAGTACGTGGGTCGGGCCGACTTTGAGTTTCGCAACGGCGAAATGAAAATGGTCAACTACCAGTTGATTCCGGTAAACCTGAAGAAGAAAGTGACCTGGGAAGACGGGAAAAGCGAGCGTGTGCTTTACACCCCTGAAATCGCCGAAAACCAGCAAATGATTTCGCTGTTATCACCGTTCCAGAACAAAGGCAAAGCGCAGCTGGAAGTGAAAATAGGCGAAACCAATGGTCGTCTGGAAGGCGACCGCAGCAAAGTGCGTTTTGTACAGACCAATATGGGGCGGTTGATTCTGGCAGCACAAATGGATCGCACTGGTGCCGACTTTGCGGTGATGAGCGGAGGCGGAATTCGTGATTCTATCGAAACAGGTGATATCAGCTATAAAAATGTGCTGAAAGTGCAGCCATTCGGCAATGTGGTGGTGTATGCCGACATGACCGGTAAAGAGGTGATTGATTACCTGACCGCCGTCGCACAAATGAAGCCTGATTCTGGTGCCTATCCGCAATTTGCCAACGTTAGCTTTGTGGCGAAAGACGGCAAACTGAACGACCTGAAAATCAAAGGCGAACCGGTCGATCCGGCGAAAACTTACCGTATGGCGACATTAAACTTCAATGCCACTGGCGGTGATGGCTATCCGCGTCTGGATAACAAACCGGGCTATGTGAATACCGGCTTTATTGATGCTGAAGTGCTGAAAGCGTATATACAGAAAAGCTCGCCGCTGGATGTGAGTGTCTATGAACCGAAAGGTGAGGTGAGCTGGCAGTAATGAACCCTGTCGCGGCGTCATGATATGACGCCGCCATTTATGAATATTGAAATCTTGCATCGTAATCGCGATGTGTCAAACCAAATGCCATCAGCATATAATTCTGCGGTTCACCAGACTGTTCTTCATCTGCTTCAAACCAAAGTGTCACGCCTGAGCGATTGACGTGGATTAATAGTGTATGGGGCGATTGACGGTGGATTTGCAGATCAGCGCCTTCGTTAACAAGCATGTTAAATACACGCGTAACGTTCAACTCAGCGACGTTATTCAATATTCCTTTATCAAATCGGATCGCTTTGCCCAAATGGATTTGGCTCAGATAATCGCACCAAATCATATATAGCTTGTTGTTTTCGAAATGAAACTCAACATTGCCAAATAGCCAGATATAAAAACCATTTCCCATATCATTTTTAGAGTCCGGCTCAACAAAGTTTTGTTCCAGCCATGCCATTGTTTGCCCCGGTTCGACAAAATCGAATTTTCCGTTAAAGACAAAATTGTGGAAGCTAACATCAACAAGATGGTCAAATTTCATCTTTCGCTCCTTTGTGAATTTTTTACACGCTTCAAAAGCCAGCGTAATTTACATCGGTGCAGGCGACTCTCCAGTGTTGAGCGAAAATTTGCGATGTCGACATTGGACCGATCTACCGCAGCAACCCCCGTGTATTGTGGGATCGGTGAAGGGATTTTTTGTAACTTTCCCAGCGCCAGCAGTTGTTGAATGATCCTGCTACCGTCGTGGTAATCATCGTAAATAGCCACTGGCAGAGGCTGCCAGGCGGGGGTCGATTTGATAAATCCGGAAAAAAAATACGGGTCCAGATCGCCGAAATCAAAGCCGTAGGCGAGGGGAACTTCAATATTTTGCTCTGTTTTTTTATTCTCAAATGCACAATGAAAACCGTGAAAACAATACTGCCACTTTCCCATTTTGCCTTTTCGCTTACGGTTGCATTTGAAGGGGGCAAAGGTAACTAGCGGGTTATTTTCCGCCATCTCAACATTCAGTTGTTCAGCCAATGCAAATATAAGCTCTGTCGCCAGCTTACGATATTCTTTCGCGCAGTGTTCGAAAAAATCCTGATGGCGGTTAATCTCTTCAAGCGATATTAATCTGGCGATCCTGATAACCGGGTCGGCAGAATGCATGCCAACAACAAATTCATCGAGCTGTGCTTTCAGCACCAGCCCGAATTCCTCACGATACCTCTCTGCTTCGCTGGCAAAATGCAGATGTAATACCTTCTCTCTCGATGTTTGCCGAAGTAAGGCGATATCCGGTATCTCATCTGCACAAGCGATACTTAATGTCTCTGTAATCCTTTCCACATCTTATCTTCCGTGTGCATCACTTAATCGCGGCGGGCGATATCAGCAAATTTGGCATCGAGGATCTTCGCCAGGTCGCTTGCCGCCAGTTCGATGTCCAGCCCGCGCTTGCCGCCAGAAACAAAAATAGTGGCAAATTCTTGCGCGGGGGCGTCGATAATCGTCGGCAGGCGTTTTTTCTGCCCCAGTGGGCTAATCCCTCCAACCAGATATCCCGTCGAACGCTGCGCGACCATCGGATCGGCCATCTCAACTTTCTTGGCACCCAGCGCTTTTGCTACTTTTTTAAGATCCAGTTGACCTGCGACCGGCGTAACGGCCACGGCAAGGTGTTTCATATCACCGTTCACTGCCACCAGCAGCGTTTTGTAGACCTGATCCGGATTCAAACCTAATTTTTTGACGACTTCATCGCCAAAATTGGTTTCAGCCGGATCGTGCTCATAGGTGTGGATTTGAAACGAAATCTTGTTTTTTTCGAGTAATTTAACTGCGGGTGTCATGGTAATTTTCCTGCCTTAAACAAAAAAACGAAGCAAGCATACGCCTGATGGCGGTCCAAAAAAAAGAGTCATCTTGCCTAAGAGTATTGGCAGGATGGTGAGATTGAGCGACAATCGAGTTACACCGTCGCTTAAAGTGACGGCATAATAATAAAAAAATGAAATTCCTCTTTGACGGGCCAATAGCGATATTGGCCATTTTTTTAGCGCAACATTTGTGGCAAATTCCCTTCTCCATACAGATGTAAAGCTCCGACCGCGACCACATAGCGTCCCGGCGGCATAGCGCGTAATTTGTCCCGCCAGGCGAGATTTCGCTGATGCATCAACACATCGTACAGCGACTGACTGAACGTATTAGGCAGCGTTATTTCATTATTTTGCGGCGGCGTATTCAGCCACCAGCTCATCATTTGTTGCAGCAACCGTGCATTGGTGTGCCAGTGGGTCAGCGTATCGTCCAGCAGCGCCAGTCCTTTGTCAGGGAGCTGGAGCAACATGGCAATCTGGTTTTCTGCCCCTTCCAGTTCAATCACGGGTTTATGTTGTTGCTTCGCCGCCTGCAATAGCTGGTAATCGATACCGTATTCTGCCCGCAGCCCCAGTTTTTGTGCCTGCGTCGCCTGAAGAACCATCGCGATTTGCCACAGCGGTTGGGTAGAAAAGAGCGACGGAGAAATACCCATCTCCTGGCTAATGTGCTGCAGATTTTGTAATTGCTCCTCGCTAATACGCTCTTCCAGCGCCTCGCAGGCAGGCAAATTAGCAAAAGGCGTATCGCTGGTGGAAACATCCGCCTCGACGATTAGTGCATCGGCGTTTTTGAGCTTTTTGAGCAAACGGGGGGGCAGGGGAGCCATATCGTGGCTGCCCATATGAATACTGCCAATCAGATGAAAATGGCGATTGCCGGGAAGAGAGATATCGATAGCAGGCCAGGTGTAATGATTACCGCGCAGCGCGGCCCAAAGCGTTTTTACCCGGTACAACAGATCCATACGACCTCCCTTTGTGAAATATCATGCTAGCGCGCGGGGAGGGATGGCGCAAATGGAGTTGGGACGGATTAAATATTTGGCACGCCGGGGAAAACGTGCAAAAAGGTCGCGTAAGGCCAAAACATCGCCGCATCCGGCATCCGGCATCCGGCATCCGGCATCCGGCATCCGAGCACCATTGCCTGATGCGACGCTTACGCGTCTTATCAGGCCTACAACCCTGTGCCTGAATCGTAGGCCGGATAAGGCGTTTATGCCGCATCCGGCAGGCATGCGTCGATGCCAGATGCGCCACCCTAAAGCAGCGCATCCGCAATGACATACTTATTCCTTCGGTTTAAACCGCAGCAAGCGGTTGGCGTTACTCACTACGGTGATCGACGAGAGCGCCATTGCCGCTCCGGCAACCACCGGGTTAAGCAGTGTTCCAGTGAACGGCCACAAAATACCGGCGGCGACCGGAATACCAATGCTGTTGTAGATAAACGCACCGAGCAGGTTCTGCTTCATGTTGCGCAGCGTTGCGCGGGAAATTGCGAGCGCATCCGCAACACCCATCAGGCTATGGCGCATCAGGGTAATCGCCGCAGTTTCAATGGCAACATCGCTGCCGCCCCCCATCGCAATACCGACATCCGCCTGGGCCAGCGCTGGCGCGTCGTTAATGCCGTCGCCCACCATTGCCACCTGACGTCCTTCACTTTGCAGACGTTTAATCGCTTCGGCTTTACCGTCTGGCAGCACGCCGGCTATCACCTCATCAATCCCTGCTTCTTTGGCGATCGCATTGGCGGTGGTCGGGTTATCCCCGGTTAGCATCACCAGACGATATCCCGCTTTATGCAGACGTTGCAGCGCCGCCACGCTATCACTACGCAATGGATCGCGTACAGCCAGCAGGGCTACCGCTTTCCCGTCAACCGCCAGCAGCACAGGCGTTGCCCCTTGCGATGCCTGAGCAGTAATCTCCGCTTCGATAGCTTTGGTATCAACCTGTTGCTCATTTAACAACGCCTGATTACCCAGCAATAACGCATGACCTTCTGCTTCACCGCTCACGCCCAGCCCGCGCAATGTACGGAAGCCGTTGACCTGCGGCAGCTGCATATCGCCTGCTTTATCGAGGATCGCCCGTGCCAGCGGATGGCTGGAACCTTGTTCCAGTGCCGCCGCCAGACGCAGCGCATGCGCTTCGTCAACATCAGTAAACGTTTTCACTGCGACAACCTGCGGCTTCCCTTCCGTCAGCGTCCCGGTTTTATCGAACACTACGGTATCGAGCGTACTGGCGCGTTGCAACGCGTCGGCGTCCCGCACCAGCACACCAAATTCAGCCGCACGCCCGACGCCGGAAATAATCGACATTGGCGTTGCCAGCCCCAGCGCACACGGGCAGGCGATAATCAGTACCGTAGTGGCAATCACCAGGGTATAAACAATTTGCGGTGCCGGACCAAAGAAGTACCAGATTGCCGCACTGACCAGCGCAATCACCACCACTACCGGCACAAATACGGCAGAGATTTTATCCGCCAACTGGCCGATTTCCGGTTTACTGCTCTGGGCCTGGCGCACCATACGAATGATCCGTGACAGCGTAGTATGGCTGCCAACCGCACTGGCACGAAACAGCACGCTACCGTCCTGCACCACGGTACCTGCATGAACGCTATCGCCTTCGCCTTTTTGCTGTGGGATAGGTTCGCCCGTCAGCATTGCTTCATCCAGCCACGCTTCGCCCTGGGTAATTTCACCATCTACCGGTACGCGATCGCCGGTCGTCAGGCGTAGTAACATACCAGGCTGAACATCTGCCAGTGGCACGCTTTTTTCACCTTCTTCAGTGACCAGGCGCGCCGTCGGCGGGGTTAAATCGAGTAACTTTTCCAGCGCCTTTGAAGAACGCTGACGTGCGCGCGCTTCCAGCATATGACCGAGATTAATCAGACCGATAATCATCGCACTGGCTTCGTAATAAAGATGTCGCGCTTCCATGGGGAACCACTGCGGCCACAGGTTGACGCTCATTGAATAGAGCCACGCCACGCCAGTACCCAGCGCCACCAGCGTATCCATCGTCGCCGCACCGTTCAGCAGGCTTTTCCATGCGCTACGGTAAAAATGCCCGCCGGCGAAAACCATTACCGCCAGCGTTATCAGGCCGATAACTAACCACAGACTGCGGTTGTCGGCGGTGACCATCATGTTATCGCCGATCATCCCCCAGACCATCACCGGGATACCCACCGCCAGCGCCACAATTGCCTGCCAGCGGAAGCGCTTCATGGTAGCGACGGCGGTTTCCTGCTGGCGCTCGCGGCGTTTAGCGTCATCTTCAATCGCTTCCGCGCCGTAGCCCGCTTTTTCCACCGCCTGCACTAAATCTTGTGGAGAGGCACTGCCCATCACCAGCGCAGTACGCTCCGCCAGGTTTACCCGTGCCTGAGTGACGCCCGGTACGCTTTGCAGCGCATTTTGTACGCGGGTAACACAGCTGGCGCAGCTCATGCCGCTCAGCAGCAACTGCTGGCTGTCATCGTCATCGGCGTTTGCTGCCGGAAGCGCCTCAGAAACCGCTGTCAGTGCTTCCGACGGGATTGATGACTCCGCCAGCGGTTTAGCCTTTGGGTGGCTTACAGATGCGTCATAACCCGCTTGTTTGATGGTTTCGATCAGCTGTTCTGCACTGGCAGTGCCGGTAACGTGCGCTTCAGTGATAGACACATCCGCCTGCTCAACATCCGGGCGCTGTTCGAGACTTTCTTTCACGCGTTTAACGCAGTGACCGCAGGACAGGCCGTCCAGGGTCAGGTCGATAGTTTGTGACATAACGTACTCCTTTAAGACAGTTTTGACTGGCTGTGATAAAGGTTAAACCTTCCAGCAAGGGGAAGGTCAAGAAATTAATAAACCAGGCGGGTAAAAGTCCGTAAAGATTAAAAAATCGGCTCAATTTGCATCAGGATTAGACATTTATCTCTTTGTTTTCCTGTAGTTAAGTCGCGGGTGCTAAGTTAAATCAGGATGCCTGAAAATCGGCACCGGGGTGAGGAATTACCTCCCGCATCTATAAAAAGGAGTTAACAAAAGATGTTAGATGCAAACACATTACAGCAGGCAGTGGATCAGGCTTACACCCAATTTCACTCACTTAACGGCGGACAAAATGCCGATTACATTCCCTTTCTGGCGAATGTGCCCAGTCAACTGGCGGCAGTAGCTATCGTGACCTGCGATGGTAAAGTCTTTAGCGCGGGTGACAGTGATTACCGCTTTGCGCTGGAATCCATCTCGAAAGTCTGTACGTTAGCCCTTGCGTTAGAAGATGTCGGCCCGCAGGCGGTACAGGACAAAGTTGGCGCTGACCCGACCGGATTGCCCTTTAACTCGGTTATCGCCTTAGAGTTGCATGGCGGCAAACCGCTTTCGCCACTGGTAAATGCTGGCGCTATTGCCACCACCAGCCTGATTAACGCTGAAAATACTGAACAACGCTGGCAGCGAATTTTACATATCCAACAACAACTGGCTGGTGAGCAGGTAGCGCTCTCTGACGAAGTCAACCAGTCGGAACAAACGACCAACTTCCATAACCGGGCCATTGCCTGGCTGCTGTACTCCGCCGGATATCTCTATTGTGATGCAATGGAAGCCTGTGACGTGTACACCCGTCAGTGCTCAACGCTCATCAATACTGTTGAACTGGCAACGCTTGGCGCGACGCTGGCGGCGGGCGGAGTGAATCCGCTGACGCATAAACGCGTTCTTCAGGCCGACAACGTGCCGTACATTCTGGCCGAAATGATGATGGAAGGGCTGTATGGTCGCTCCGGTGACTGGGCATATCGCGTTGGTTTACCGGGCAAAAGCGGTGTAGGTGGCGGTATTCTGGCGGTCGTTCCTGGTGTGATGGGAATTGCCGCGTTTTCACCACCACTGGACGAAGAAGGCAACAGTGTTCGCGGTCAAAAAATGGTGGCATCGGTCGCTAAGCAACTCGGCTATAACGTGTTTAAGGGCTGATCATGATGAACACGGAAGGTAATAACGGTAACAAACCCCTCGGTCTATGGAACGTCGTTTCCATTGGCATTGGGGCAATGGTGGGGGCGGGGATCTTCGCGCTGCTGGGGCAGGCTGCGTTGCTAATGGAAGCCTCGACCTGGGTCGCCTTTGCTTTTGGTGGTATTGTGGCGATGTTTTCCGGTTATGCCTATGCGCGCCTGGGGGCGAGCTATCCCAGCAATGGCGGTATTATCGACTTCTTTCGTCGCGGATTAGGCAACGGCGTCTTTTCGCTGGCGCTCTCGTTACTGTACCTGTTGACGCTGGCGGTAAGCATCGCCATGGTCGCCCGTGCTTTTGGCGCTTATGCCGTGCAGTTTTTGCATGAAGGCAGCCAGGAGGAGCACCTTATTCTGCTCTACGCGTTGGGGATCATTGCGGTGATGACGCTATTCAACTCCTTAAGCAACCATGCGGTAGGACGGCTGGAAGTGATCCTCGTCGGCATTAAAATGATGATCCTGTTATTGCTGATTATTGCCGGTGTCTGGTCGCTACAACCGGCGCATATTTCCGTCTCTGCGCCTCCCAGCTCCGGTGCGTTCTTCTCCTGTATCGGGATAACCTTCCTTGCCTATGCGGGCTTTGGCATGATGGCGAACGCGGCGGATAAAGTGAAAGATCCGCAGATCATTATGCCACGGGCGTTTCTGGTGGCGATTGGCGTTACCACACTGCTTTACATCGCGCTGGCGCTGGTTTTGCTTAGCGATGTATCGGCATTAGAGTTAGAAAAATATGCCGATACCGCCGTAGCGCAGGCCGCATCTCCGCTCCTCGGGCATGTGGGTTATGTGATCGTTGTCATCGGTGCTTTACTGGCGACGGCGTCAGCCATCAACGCGAACCTGTTCGCCGTGTTTAACATCATGGACAACATGGGAAGCGAACGCGAACTGCCGAAGCTAATGAATAAATCTCTGTGGCGGCAGAGTACCTGGGGCAACATCATCGTCGTGGTGTTGATTATGCTGATGACGGCGGCGCTAAATTTAGGCTCACTCGCCAGCGTTGCCAGTGCCACCTTTTTGATCTGCTACCTGGCGGTGTTTGTGGTGGCGATGCGCCTGCGTCATGATATCCATGCCTCGTTGCCGATTCTTATCGTTGGCACGTTGGTTATGTTGTTGGTGATCGTTGGCTTCATCTACAGTCTGTGGTCCCAGGGCAGTCGTGCGCTGATATGGATTATTGGCGCACTCTTACTCAGCCTTATTGTGGCAATGGTCATGAAGCGCAATAAAGCCGTATAAAACCTCTCTGCGCGTAGTACTTTCTGTACTGCGCCTTTGTCTTTAATTCAAATTTCCTTTCTTATTCCTTTAATAAATAAGTCACAAAAAAATGATATATACGCGATAAATCTGTGATGCTAATCACTTATTACTGTTGATTATTCTTAATGTGTATGATGGTAATCTAAAAGTCGTAGTGTATTCTAAATAAATAACGTATAAGCTTTTTAGCTGCATTTCTTTGCCAATATCAATGATCGACAAAAGAGATGCACAAGTTATTACCC
>NZ_JABWMS020000064.1:0-25555 GCF_013369155.2 Escherichia sp. 94.0001
GGATTAAGTAGCGGCGGTGACAAGTATTTTCATCTACGTAACTATTCGGAATATTCAGAATATACTAGCAGTTTTTTTTTGAGTTTGATGATTTTTATCAAATCATGACTTTTTTCCTGAAAAGTCAGTAGATATTCATAGGCAAGTAAGGTTTTATACTTTGCTGACAGGATTCAGGCCTGTCTCAGACTGACATGGATGTAATGAACAAAAGGGAATGGCTATGGAAAATGAGCATCAATACAGTGGTGCCCGGTATTCAGGGCAAGCCACATATGTTGCTAAACGTCAGGAGTGCGCAAAATGATGCGCCAATCACTTCAGGCTGTTTCACCTGAAATATCAGGCAATAAAACGTTATCACTGCGTAAATCGGTATGCAGCGATCTCCTCACTCTTTTTAATTCTCCTCATTCGGCATTACCTTCATTACTTGTTTCAGGTATGCCTGAGTGGCAAGTGCATAACCAGAGCGACAAACATCTCCAGAGCTGGTATTGCCGTCAACTACGTTCTGCACTGTTATTTCATGAGCCTCGGATTGCGGCGTTGCAGGTCAATTTGAAAGAAGCGTACAGCCACACGCTGGCGATCAGCCTTGAGATAATGCTGCACCACGACGATGAACCGCTAACGTATGATCTGGTCTGGGATAGTGGCGGTTGGTGTAGTGCGACGCTGGAGAATGTCAGCTAAGCACAATCTCCAGCTCGCGCAGTTCGCGCCAGAAGCGTTCGGCCACGGGATTCATACGGGTATTCATCCGGTATGCATAGGCCTGAATCGGGATCACCAGTTCGTCCCGATTCAGAACGATAAGCTTCCCGCTGCGAATTTCTTGTTGGATGGCGTACTCCGGCAGCCAGGCAATCCCACAGCCGTCGAGGGCAACCTGCTTTAAAAGCTCGCTCATCGACGAGACAAAAAAGGTGCTGAAACTTAACTCACTGTGGCGCGTCAGGGTACGGTTAATCAATCGCCCCATGTAGGAGTTGCGGCTGTAATTCAGTAACGGAAAGTGTGGCTGTGCGAGGTTAAAAAGTGCTTCTCCGTGTTCGTCACTGGCGCAGACGGGGAACAATTGAGATTCAAATAAGCGAATGTGGTCAAACGGCGCTTCCAGCAAATCTTCGTCATGAAAGGAAAAAATACAGTCGCTTTGCCCTTCACGCAGTTTATCGACCGCTTCATCAACATCAATGGCTTCAATCGCCCAGGTAAAGAGCGGCGGCATCTGGCTGATAATTGACGGTAAAAGACCGAGAGAAAGAGAGTGTGCAGCGGCTACCTTGATTTTACGTTGCGCGTAATCGCTGCCGCCACGCAGTTCTGCAAGGTTGCTCTCTAACTGTTGCAGCAGATGGCGGATCTGCGAATGGAAGATTTTCCCTTGTTCCGAGAGTTGCAGAGGTGTCACCTGGCGGTTAAACAATTCAACGCCAATTGCCTGTTCCAGCGCGCGGATGCGACGGCTAAATGCGGGTTGTGAGACGTTGCGACTGACTGCCGCCTGGGAAAAGTTGCGGCATTTTTCCAGGGTCAGAAAATCATAAAGCCATTTTGTTTCAATATTATGCAAAACCGCACCACAGTCATCCATTACGTTTTACTCTGTCAGCCGCCCTTGCGGGCATTCTACGTCCATTCGGGCGGCTGACAACCGTTTATGCCGTTTCAAACGTTCCTTTCACGCAGGCTTTGCCGTCTTTAACCATCAGTTTGCCGCGGGCGTATACCTGTTCAATGCGCAGTTCTGGCGTCATGACCAGCAAATCTGCGTCATTGCTTGGCAGAATTTCGCCTTTCCCGGTCAGGTTAAGGAAACCGGCTACGCTACTGGTGAGCGGGCGCAGGGCATCGCTGATACTGAAATCATAGTCTTTGACCAGCACCTGCACGGTTTCCAGCAACGTTTCAAAACCTGCAACACCGATATGGGTTAAATTCCCTTCGTCATCGAAGAACGGCTGGCTACCGTTGCCGTCAGAGCTGAGGGTGACGCGTGCCAGCGGAATACCGGCCTGAACGGCGCGGGCAATACCTTCGGCAGGGGCGACTGGTTCGTCAATGCTGCTGGTGATGTCGATGGTACCGCCTTTGCGCGCAAACTCCAGCGCCTGCTCAAACAACGGTGCGTTGCGGTTAACGTGGGTCGGCAGCAACTTATTGATGGGAACATCGCAGTTTTCCAGCAGGTCATAGATAGGCTGCAATGCTTTTTTGCTGTCGCCCATGTGGAACACAGTGACGCCAGGCTTACCGCCGAGCAAACCGCCAACGCGGGATTCCGCCGCCATATTGGCCAGGTGATAAACGTCCGGTGCGGCAGAGCGGTGATCAGAGATAGCGCATTTCACGCCAATCACGCGATCGATAATTGCCACGTCTTTTTCCACGGAACCTGTAATGGTGCGGGAAGGTACATGATAAGCGCCGGTCAGCATCCAGGCGCTGATGCCTTCCTCATTGAGCGCACGGGTCTTGGCGAGCAGGGATTCCGGGTGGCGAGAGACAGAGTCGGTGCCCAGCAGTCCAACCACTGACGTGACGCCCGCTTCTGTCAGACGACTTAACGCCACTTCCGGCGTACGCGTAGTGGGACCAGCTTCTCCGCCACCGCCAATCAAATGGACGTGTTGATCAATAAAACCTGGGCAGAGGATCTGCCCGCGGAGATCGACGACCATGCAGTCAGGTACGATGTCAGAAGGGATATTGCTGGCAACGGCGATAATTTTGCCGTTAGCGACGAGGACATCGCAAATTCCCCGATCTTCCGGCGCATACAAATGTGCTCCCTGCAGCAGGGTAAAACCGGCTGCGGAATAATCAATCATGATAACTCCTTGTTAAACAATAAGCTGCATAACCCAGATCGACAGCAATGCGTTAATGACGCAGACCGTAATGATGTGCGGGTAATATTTGGCATTCACTTCGGCTGTCCCCAGGCAGCGACCGACATTTTGCACCGGGTTGCCCATTAAATACATTGCAGGCAGTAAAACAGTGACATCGTGGCCAGTTAATGCGCCAGCGGTCGCCAGACTGGCGGCAACACCGACTGCGCCGCCCATACTCATTAATGCGGCTAAAAGAACGGTTGCCGCTTCACCGGGCAATCCCCACAGCGCCATTACGGGTTCACAGATATGCCCCACCCAGTCGAGCAGGCCGGTAATTTTCAGTGCCTGAATGATAACAAACGCCATCACCACGTTTGGCAGCAGGTTGGTAGTGGCGATAGTAAAGCCACGGCGCGCGCCATCAATAAACATATCCATGACGTTTTTGCGGACCTGAGTTGTCATGCTTGCGCTCCTTGCGTTGGGTTGCGACGTTCTTCAAAGTTAAGCCAGACGCGCAAAATATTGGCACCGACAAATTTAAATACCAGGATGACGGCTAAAGGTACGATTACGGACGTCCCCAGAAAGGCAAACACCGCGACGCCGGAAGAGAAATAGTTGGTGATAATGGCGCTACCGCTGGTTTGATATGCGGCGAAAATCACTTTATCGCGTTCGGTAATTTCTCCTTCCTGTGCCAGTTCTTTGGTCATACCGGCGGCAGCATCGGTGTTTTGTAGGTTAGCGATTAGCGCCAGCGAACAGATGCCTGGAATGCCCAGCAACGGTTTTAGCACTGGCGTCATTAACTGCTGCGCGGCGCGTAATCCGCCAAGACCATCGGTAATTGAAATAATCCCCAGAGAGAGAATGACTGACGGTGCCAGCTCCAGCGCAAAGAGAAAGCCATCTTTAGCCCCCGCGCCACCCGCTCCGCGAAACGAGGTGGTGGCTCCGTTCGCACCAGGCAGTTGCCCAAACGATCCGTTCAGAACGGAAAAATCAAAAACGCGCCACCAACTGTCTGTCCCGGAAAAAACACCGGAAAAAAAGATTATGGTGAGAAAAAAAGCCAGATACCCTTTAATGCCCACTTTTTCTGTCGCCAGCTCCCCGGCTACAGCATCCCCTTGTTGTGTCATAACAATCCCCATTGTTTTTTTGTGTTTGTGTGTTGCTTGAGCCAGGAAAATTCCTGGAGCTGAAAAACCTTATCAGCCATGTGGGTATGGGGAAAATGCAAGTATGTTTCTGGCTATGCGTTTTTTGCATAGCGGAAAAATTACGCTGTTTGAACAAGATGCTGCGAAGGATTTCGTTGCAGAAAATTCATAAATCCAGTGACAATGACGTGAGTAAATAAAAACGGAAAATCCAGGGACGAAAATGCGATGGCAAAGTACAACGAAAAAGAGCTGGCGGATACGAGCAAGTTTTTAAGTTTTGTTCTCCGACATAAACCGGAGGCGATTGGTATCGTACTTGACCGTGAAGGATGGGCGGATATTGATAAGCTCATACTTTGTGCACAAAAAGCAGGTAAGCGGTTAACCCGTGCATTACTGGATACCGTTGTCGCCACCAGCGATAAAAAGCGTTTTAGTTATTCCAGTGATAGTAGGTGCATTCGCGCGGTTCAGGGGCATTCGACTTCGCAGGTCGCCATTGCCTTTGCCGAAAAAACACCGCCACAATTTCTCTACCACGGTACAGCAAGCCGCTTTCTTGACGAGATAAAAAAACAAGGGCTGATTCCAGGAGAGCGTCATTACGTGCATCTCTCTGCTGATGAAGCAACGGCACGCAAAGTGGGAGCAAGACACGGATCGCCGGTTATTTTAACCGTCAAAGCACAGGAAATGGCGAAACGAGGCATCCCTTTCTGGCAAGCGGAAAACGGGGTCTGGCTGACATCAACGGTTGCTGTTGAGTTTCTTGAGTGCCCAGAGAAAAGAGCTGATTAATGTTTGCTCGTGCCAGATGCGGCATAAACGCCTTGCGCTCCCTACAAAAGCATAAAAATTCAATATATTAGAGAGATAGTGTAAGCCTGATAAGCGTAGCGCATCAGGCAATTTGGCTTTTGTCATGAGTCTGAAAGGATACCCTCGCAAAAGGGTATCCTTTAATAACTACTTCAGAAATTAAAGTGATTTACGGCAGGCAGTTAGTTGAGCGCTGGAATCTGCGTCGCTTCCAATCCTGCCCGTCAGCATCTGCACATAGACGTGACTATTGTAATCATCCTGTTGATTGGTCCAGTAAGCACCCGCGGTAAATTGCGAATCACTGGAAAACTCCCCAACGTTCCCCCACTCACCATATAGCGATCCCAACGTGCGTTTGTTTTCGCCAGACGTTAAATGTGCGACGCCAGGAAGATTATATCCATCACTTTTCGCGTTGCAGAACGCATTGGCAATTAGCCAGATATTGGTTTGATTCCCATGATTCACCCACCAGCCTTTCAGCTTAATTAATGTCTGGTAGGTTGTACCTCCTTGTCTGGGAACAGCGCTTATTACGACTGAAGTTTGGTCGCCGGTATTTGTGAAAGAAACTTTACCTGAAGCATCGACAGACACCCAACTCTGTGAACTTGTGAACATATAATCACTAACGGTTTTACCCGCTTCAAAGTTGTCATCATTAAGTGTGTAGTACGCCCCTATAAAACCTTCACTGGGGAATGTAGCCGTTGTGAAGGTATGGTTGTTGACTGTTACATGACCGTGCATGTCTTTTATTGAGCGGACAAGATCCAGTGATATGCTTAAGTTTGCTTGATGAACACCGTTCAGCATAGGAATGAGAGTCGCTCTGCCCTCTACGCCGCCAGTGACAGTGACGGTGTACTCGCCATAATTTCTTTGGCTGTAATCAATATTGCTCAACTTCAGGAGGTTCACGTAGGCACCTGACTGGACAAATTCCAGATGATCAGACGTCACTATCGGGTTACCGTACTTGTCTTGCAATATTAACGTAAGTGTCGCGCTCTCCTGGAAGTCAGCCATAAAAGAGCTAACGCTAGATTTCAATGTTGATTTACTTTCATCTGCCGTACCAGGAATCAATGTAATGGCTGCGGATTTGTGGACTGTGCCAGGGACCTGAACATTGACAATTAGAGCTTCTGCCAATGTACCTGTTATTGTCGCCGTGACTTGCCCGGACTGATCGGTACGCGTAGTTGGATTATTAATCACCGGGCTGCCTTTGGTGTCTAAGCTGTAACTAACGTCGACACCTTCAACCGGGAATCCATAATCATCTTCTACTCGTGAAGTGATGGTGCTGCTATCAACCCCGTCGGCGATTATGGTGTCAGGAGAAGCCACTACACTCACAACATGTGCCGTTGTAGCATCAGCCTTAACCGCAACCGTCACCTGGCTCTGAACGGGAACGTCTTTGCCCATTGTGGCCGTAACGGTATATACATTGACTTTGTCACTGGTCAGCGTCACTTTGGCCTGACCTGACTGATCAGTCAGGATTTCCCCTGTATTGCTTAGCGTTGCCCCATCAGGTGTTACGCTAAAGGTGATAATTTGCCCCGGCATCAATTCACCCTGAATATTTCTTGCCGTTGCGGTCAGTGTAATACCTTCACTGTTATGGACCGTGGTTTCTGGCTTCGATGATGTTAACTCGAGTTTGCCCTTTGCCACACTCACGTCAACTTTACGACTACTGTTATTGTCCAGCGTTGCTGTCACCTGATAGACCCCAGGCTGGGTGCTGATAAGGTTAACGTACGCATAGCCGTTATTATCGGTGTAAGCCGTATCGTCTATCGTAATGTTAGCGGTTGGCAGCGCACTTAATCTGACGCGTTGACCGGCTATGACGTTATTAAACGCATCCTGTACGTGTATACGTAGCGTGATGTTTTCGCCAACCATTATCGTTTTTTCGGCTCCGGTTATACTTATTATCTTCGCCGAACTTTCATCCGGGAGCACTGATAAACTAAACGTTTTATTATCGGATGATTGCGCTTTCCGGCTCACCACGACGTTATGTTGTCCGGCAATATTGCTGGTCATTATTACCGTCGCTTGACCCTGCGTATTGGTGGTGACTTCTGTTCCGCTTAGTGTGACATCGTTACTCTGGAAAGTGACCTGTTGGTCTTTAAGCGGATTTTGGTAAGCGTCCAGGATCGTTGCTGTCAGGGTACTCCCCGTACTGTTGCCAGCAACTATGGTATTTAATGAGGCAGTCAGCGGCTGGAGCTGCGCGCTGCTTGTATCCCCAATAAAATAGACTAGCTGATTAGCACTGGTATTATTTCTGCTCAGTGTCGCCGTCACTGTAAACTCACCCGCTTTTGTGCCTCGCAATGTGACCACGGCATTGCCGTTTGAATCGGTGCGAGCGGTGTCACTACTTAGCGTGAAGTTCCCTGTCATAGATGCTGGCAAGGTAAATTTCACATCCTCATCCGGTAGTGAGTGTCCATAAACATCTTTCACACTGGCAGTCAGGGTAACGGTATCTGTATTGTTAGCAATCGTACTGCCCGATCCGGCATTCAAAATAATTACCGATTGTTCCCTGTTTGGGACCACGGTAACCGTAACCGACTGGTGAATATTTTTATCCGCCTCAAGCGAGGCATCGACGGTATAGTTACCTGCTTTTGAACTAGTCAGGTGCACCCGCGCAATCCCGGACTGGTCAGTTGTGGCGGTCGTGTTGTCCAGTTGCGAGTCAGTTGGTGCCACAAAATTCACTTTCATATCTTTTAACGGGTTGTTATGAAAGTCTGTGACGGTGGCGGTCAGGGTACTACCCTGGCTATTACCAGCACTAATGGTATCTGGAGCGGCAACCAGTTGTTTGAGTTTTGGCGTATTCGAATCGCTAACAAATTTCGCAGTTACCCGTTGAGTAGAACCATTTGGCAGCGTAGCGCTAATCGTATTTTCTTCCGCAACCTGACTTATCATGTTGATTGTGGCAACACCATGTGCATCAGTATTTTGCTGCGTCGGTTCTACAAATTCCGCGCTTCCTTTCTCATTCTTAAAGGTGACCTGATGATTTCTCAGGGGATTATCACTCTCATCAGTGACGTTAATAGTGATGGTATTAAACGTCTTTTTATCGGCGTAAACGTCATTATTCGTTGCGGATAATGTAGCGACGTGAGCCTTATTCTGGTTTGCTTCGATATTATAAATATGCGATTGCAGAGGAGTATTCCAGTTGTGAAGGCTAAGTTGTGCCCTCAGGGCTGCTCCTTGCTTATGGGCCGGATAATTCGCTGCATAAACGCCCGGATGCTCTTCGTGCCAGACAACCGTGGCGCCTGGTTTGCTGTTCTCGACAGTGACGGCTTTTACCAACGCGTCTTCTTGATATTCAACCGGTTTATTGTTGTCGTCTTTCAGTTCTACCCTGACTTTGATGTCGTCTCCGGCATAATACAATATGTTATCTATGGATATTGAAGAATGGTCGCGGGATGAGACAACAGGGACGATATTAACGACGATGGATTCTTTTACCGCACTCTCACCGTTAAGTTGCGGTGTCAGTGTTACTGAACCTGAAGTCGTTCCTGCAGTCAGCATCTGTGTGTAGCTACCATCCCCGTTATCTGTCCAGTCAGACAGAGTGATATCCTGAACACCTTCACTGCGGGTTTGCAGTGCCAGCCCCGGAACCGGGGTACCGTCGGAATCGTGCGCAGTCACAGTCAATGTGGTAGTCGATTTTTTATCTGCTGCCAGGGTTAGCGGATTAACGGATAACAGAGAATCTTTCTGGCTTAATGCCGGAGCCTGGATGACGACCATGCTTTGCTCACGATGTGACAGATTACCTTTTACATCCTCAGCGGTAACGTCTATCGGCCACGTATTATCGGTTTCCGGGGTGTTAGTGAAGCGGTAACCAGGCAGCGTGACCGTGATATCTTTTCCGGAAGTGCTGACTTTTCCTCCAGCAGATTCCAGCGCAGCAGCGTCGATTTTATAGCCTTTCAGGGCATATTTGGTCTGTAGCGAGGAAACCAGCGATTTTATTTCTCCCGATTTCCCTTTCACTGGGTCCAGCAGACTCAGGCGGATAAGCTCTTTCTTGCGGTATTCCAGAACGATGTTGTTGTTGCGATCAATCAGGTCATAACGACTACCGGCCAGACTGCGCCGTCCGGCCACTTCGTCCGGGTTAAGCTGTTTCTGCATTGAGCTGCTGGGTTGCCAGGTTAGATCAACGGCAAACCGTGTGTCATTTTCACCTTGTTTCCCCTGACGCTGTTCTGCACTGAGAGTCAGAAGCGGGAAGGGGGTATAGTTGAGGCCTGCGGTAATAGCATGGGGATTACTTTGACGATCATTCTTGTCAAACAGCGCCACTTCATCGCCATAGTATTGTTCAAAGACCAGTTTTCCACCCAGATGCGGCCAGGCAGGTAACCAGCCTTCTGCGCGTAAATCCCAGCCGTTAGCCGGGCGGGCTTCGTAGTCATTATCCAATTCTGGTGCGCTACGCCAGCCGGTCAGGCCGATATAAGCATTGCTGCTCAACTTCAGATAGTCACGCCAGTATTCTGCGCCAAGTCCCGCGCGGGAGTGATAGCGGCTCAGGTCGTGATCAAAAAACAGGTTGATGCCAGACATCCAACTGGGGGTGAAGTAACGCCAGCCTAAACCGGTGTTGATCTGGGTGCGATCGTCCGTTCGGTGAAGAGTATGCTGGCTGAAGAGCAGATAATCGGGTGTGTCATACCATGGATGCAGGAAGTCGAATTCCGAATTTTTCAGGCTAAAATCTTCATCCACGCCCAGAGAGATTTTCGCGGTGCCAAAGTTATTTAACCAATCAGTCATCGTGCCAGAGGCTTCTGAAGACGCCCAACCACGCGCCATGCTGCTCGCCTGCTCACTATTCATATCTTGTGAAAGCAGAGTGCCAACTCGCTGTGAAGTACTGGCTATTTGATTCTCCAGTGTGTTTTCGGCATTCGCCGGTGATACGGCATTTTGTAGCTCATGACTTCTCTGCGAGGTTGTTGCCGGAACATCCAGTTCTTCACCCTGACGCACGTTATCAAAGCCGCGAGCAAAAGTACGAAACTGATTAAGACGACGAAGCTCTTCCAGTGAAATACCAAACCGGTCAGCAACACTTTGCGCTGATTCCAGCGCGCCAAGCGTGTAAGGTACGGTTTTATTTTCTGTAAGAGGGGGAGGAGATGAAACTGTCATCTGGGGTTTAGCGTGTACCACATTTTGTGCCGTCGCGATGACGGGGAAAAAAATTTGTGTGAATAAACAAACTCCGGCGGCCAGGCGGCGTATTTTGTCACCCAGACCGCATAAAGAGTTTTGATCATTATTTTTTATTTGCTGCGCATTTGTCGAAGCCATAGTGACCTTCCGTGAAAAAACAGAATTAAACGTGTTTTTTCTAGCACGGAGGTATAAAACGATCCTGACTATAATATGACCAGAAATAATGAATTAGCCGTAAATTTGCTAAACCATGAATAATAGTGGCGGTGGCTGAGCACCGCCAAAGAACAAGGGGGTTTTAGTTATTTTACGTGCTGTACTGAAAAGTTAAATTCATTAAATCAACTAAGAGTAATTCGTATGTATTTTGAATATTTGCATCCCGCAGATTAACGCTGCGATAAATAGCGCAGCTGCGCCGCAGAGCGTGGCACTGGCGAGCGCCGACGTTCCGTTGCCGAGCATGCTGGTCAGCACCGGGCCAAGAATTTGCCCGATACCATAAATAAGTGTCACAAAGCCCAAAAGATTAAGATTTCCCGGCACGCTAAGCTGGCGAGCGATGGTCATCACCAACGAGGTAGTCCCCATAAAGGTGCCGCCAAAACCAATACTGCTGATGATGAGTAATAAAGGAGAGCTACTGGCGAGGGTTAACAGTACGCAGACAGCCTGCACCAGCAAATTCGCGGTCAGGCAAGGTAATGCTCCCCACCGTTTGGCTGCCCATAGCCAGCCAAAGCAACCTGGGACAATTGACAAGCCAACCAGTGTCCAGAGGTGAGCCGTCAGCACAGGCTGGCCCGCGTCTTTCGCCATGAGTGGCAGGTACGTGGCGACGATGATATAACCAAAACCCGCCAGACCATACAGAATCGCCAGTAACCACCAGCTCATGGGTTGTTGGGCAATTTTTGCCAATGGTGCTGGTGCGATAATATGTTTCTTCGACGGAATGAGCAGCGCCAGAACAAGCAATATTATGGCAGAAAGTGCCCCGGCACCTTGCCACAACGTTTGTGAAGAGAGGGAAAAATGCAGGCCTGCCAGTACATATTCATTACCCAGAGCAATACCGACGCCAACGCCAGAAAATAGCGCCGCAAGAACAAAGGGATGGCGGGTGTGTTGCATGATAAGCGTCGAGCCGAAAATCAACATCCCGGCGCTGGCGACCCCTGCCAGAAAGCGAATGATGAAAACCAGAAGAAACGGCGGCAACCACGCCATCGCGAGGATTAATAATCCGGTTGCGAGGGCGGAAGTTAACAGGAATGGGCGCAGGCGTGAGGGCAAATGAAACGCGCCGAATGAAAACAGCAGGCTCCCCGCCAGATACCCGGCATAGTTACCACTGGCGATCCACGAGAGTTCGCTAAAGGAAAACTCGCCTTCCGCCAGCATGACTGGCAGCATCGGCGTATAGAGAAAGCGGCCTAAACCCATACCTAAGGTCAGAACCAGCATCCCGAATAACGCGGTGCTGAAAGAAAAACGTTCTACGGGATGCGATGTCGAATTCATGTTCTGCCTGATTTGTATTAATTGAGTTAACAATTTAATAACAAAAAAAGCGAGCCTGCCAGACTGTTATTGTGATTTTGTCGACGTAAAGCGATAAAAAAGATTGGGTTCGCCAACGATATAGATGTCGCCACTGGCATCCATCGCTATCCCTTCCGCCTGCTTGATATTGTGTGAAAGGCCATACCTGCCTTTGGTTAACGACATTTCGCCGATCACGTCACCTGTCACGGTCACTTCCTGCAGGGCGCGTGACTCATGTGACAACACCAGCAACGTATTTTTTTGTGGGTTAAATTCCGCGCCAGAAACATCATCCAAAGTAAACTGACGCTGCAACGCTTTATCTTTGCTGATATGCAACTCATCGCTACGCAATAGCCCGGTAACTTTGTAGACCTCTATCGGATTTTTCTCTTTAAAAAACCAGAAGGTATGGTCCTGAGAGGAATAAGCCAGCCCTTCAAAGCCACAGTTGGTTGGCGTTTCCTGCAATGGGATTTTAATTTTTTTGAGGATGCTCACTTCCGAATCAGCGTTAAGTGAAATCACATAAATGGCATAATCACGTTCATCACTGATGACAAATTTATTATCACCAATATATTCAATCGTCTCGAGATCCTTAACAAAATCAAGCGGAATGGTACGGATCAGGTCGCCATCTGTCGTCATTTCAACGATAGTTGCAGGTTTGTTGATAGTGCTAAACAAGGTATTGCTCTGCGCAGACCAGGTCAGTGAGGAGATATTCTTCGTTACTCCTGTTATCTCTTTGCCGTCAATGGTGGCCTGGTAATTCTGAAACCCTACGACATGCTGGCTTTTACGGACGCAGGATTGCACAAAAAACAGGCTCACCGCCACGATGGCGCAAAGAAAAACGATTAAGGTGATGCGCTTTTTCAACTTGTTGCTCCTTATTATTGCTTTTTTTCTCATCGAATTCAGTGCGATAGGTAAGGAGTATACGGATGAAGCTTAAAGAATTCTTAACGCGGGGCGATGAAATAGTAAACGCCGCAGGGGAGTTGCGGCGTTTGTCTTTGGATGGCGGAACATTTTCAGCTTACATCGACTGATAAATACGCCTCATCCATGAATGATAGATGAGGCGGTTAACAATTTATATCCTCTGCCATACTCACTCTGTTTGGGTGATTATTGAACTATTCGTCAACTATATACGTTGGCTGATAAGACGTTAAACCCGGAATGGAAAAACTGCTATTCACTTCTTTCTTTAAACGGGCTTGATTAAAACTGTTACTGTCCTGTTGCTCGGTACTGTTCTTGTCTTGTTTATCGGTACTGTCATTGGCTTTTTTATCGATATTATCATTGTAAAGATATGCACTCTTAAGAGAAACATTATTCACTTTGGCATTGAAAAAACAGGCATTTTTAAAAATTGTATCTATAAATATCGTATTGAACAACCATGCATGGTTAAATAGAATATTAGAACCTTCTGTACCAGTGAAATTAGTATTGTTAAATGTTGCAGCAGAAAAGTTTGTATTAAACAGTTTGCATTTTGTTAAATTAGCGTTTGTAAAATTGGTAAACATGCAGACAGTACCAGTAAGATCATATTCTGAAAGATCTTTATCCGATAGATCGGAATAATTTAGTATTGCTCCAGTAAGAATTACTTTAGGTGTACCAGGTATTCGAGGTGTTGCAGGTATTTTAGGTGCTCCAGGTATTTCAGGTATTTTAGAAGTATCAGATGTTGCAGATGTTTCATATAGAATGACTGATGTGAAATCTATGTGTTCAAGATAAGCCTTACTAAGGTCACTTCCAGTAAAATTAACGCCAGTGAGAACTTTTCCGCTGAAGTTACAGTTTCGTAGATTTGCGTTTTTGAAATTTACATAAGTCAAGTAGCGAACTTTACGAAAATCATTATTTTCTAATGTGGCATTTTCGAATTTTGCATTACGCAGATCACAATCTGTAAAATCCACGCCTTCACAGATCGTACCGGAGAAATCCGCTTTTCTAAGAATGCTGCCATTAAAATTGACATTCCTTAGAGCCATTTTAGACAAGTCTATGCCGGTTAAATCCATTCCCGCTAAATTCAACCCTTTGATACACCGTTGACCCGATTCATCTTTAGGAATAGCAGTGCTAATAGTATTGATGACAATATCACCTATCTTGAAGGTCATTGTAATTCCTGCATCAGAGACAGAGAGTTTTCGCGTAAGACGTTCACTCTTATCTCCAGTGATACTCTTCTGAGCAACGTAAAAGCGCTCACATGTATGACAAAATCTTTTCCAGCTCTCATTTGGTGTCAGATTATTGTCCGGGAGGAAGTTAGCAATGCTATAAAGATCGTTCAGAACGCTATTTCTTATTTCAGGAGAGGCGCACTCTATAATTTCAGAGGTGGATATTGTATTTTTTATTTTATCTCTATTATCCGTGAGATTTCGTGATCCTGCTATATTTGGCTGCTGGTGATTTTCTCTGTAGTATTGCAGCACATTTTCCCATTGTAAGTTTGTCAACGAGATAGTTTCAGTCTCGTTATTATTATCCCGTATGGTTAATTGACTTTCTACTGGGTCAAAAGAAATCATGAAGTTATTCAGATGTCGATATTGATGAGTGGCATCTAATTTCACTTCAAATGAATTTGAACTTTTGCAGGCATGTTTTAAAAACTTATCATAGGGAAGGTATTGATCTTTATCTGCATGTTGTGGGTCATTGTGCAAAACAGAGCAAATACTCTCTTTCAAATTGTTCTTGTCAATATAGATTGGTAGTTGCGCTTTTTGTTCCATTATTTTAATAAACTGCTGCAGTTGCTCGGTTTTAACATTGCAACTATGACTTATATCTTTGTGGTAAACAGTTAATACGCTTTCATTATCATCTTGTCGATTAAATATTATTTTTAGATCGTTAATTTCAAACTCATTTAAACCATTTCTTTTGGTTTTGGCGATAATTTGTTCTGTTGTTGATGAATATCGATTTAAGGTTAATTCGAGATTGTCGGGATTAGAGATAAGGTGAATAAAAACATTCAGTACACGCTTAATAAAACCATCATTCAAATGATTTATATCATAATTAATTTGTTTTTGTATGGTTTCAATTTCCGTGTTAATGTTAAATGGTTGGTTGCTTTTTTTATGGCAAGGTTTTAGTCCCGAATACATGTCGAGTGTTGGAAGAATATCGCCGTATATGTTAAATGTGGAGCCCATATTTTTATCCTTGAATTGTGAAATGTTCTTCTAAATCTAAAATAATCATGGGGGGTAAAGATAAGCTTCACACTGAAATTTATCTTTATCATTACCACACCCGGTAATCATTTTATTTCTCTATGCATAATTATGTTTTAAGTATAATATAATGTTTATTGTATTTTAGACGCGCAATAGCAAGGTGCTATCAAAAATCGCTCATTTTGTGGATGGGAAATATTTCACAGCAGGCGAGATATTTAATACAACTTCCTTCATGCAGGATTATGTGCAGCCAAATATCCGGGCGTTATATTTAAAGGTCTTATTGCCTGGTTGACGCTTCTGAATCGTAATGCACCACGCACTGCCAGTCGCTGCCCTGCTGGCAATATATCGCTTCGGTCTGCCCAGGGATCACCCATTGTATTTCCTCGCCGGGCAGACAGGTCAGCCAAATGCATAACCCGCAGCCGCCGCGTAAATCACGGGGAATATCGCTGACGCGAAAAGTCATGCCCGCTGCCTGCAACGCCTTGCGGGTTTGTATGACGCCGACCGTGGAGTGAAATAAAAATAAAAACTCTTTCATCGGCGTTTTCTCACTCGTTGACCAATTACCGCTGCGCCAATTGCGCCCGCAAATTGCGCATCAGGATGGGTATTTACCGGCATTCCCAGGTGAGTTTCCAACATCCGGGCAAACGTCTGGCAATGACTAACGCCACCAGTAAACAGAATCGGCGCTTCACAGGAGAGACGAGCAATGAAATTGGCACTCCGCCGCGCCATCGCGTTAATCACTCCAGCGAGAATCGCTTCTGGCGCGACGCCCGCTGAGCGCAGGCTGATCACTTCTGATTCGGCAAACACCGTACACATACTCGTGATGGCGTGCGGTCTGACATTTTCAGTAATGCTGTCGAGTTGCTCGACGCTGGTGCCAAGCGTGCGCGAGATCACCTCCAGGAAACGCCCGGTGCCCGCCGCGCATTTGTCATTCATCAGGAAATCGCACAGGTTACCGTCATCATCAAGCTGAATCACTTTGCTGTCCTGACCACCGATGTCAATTATCGCGCGCGTTGCTGGCGCAAGAAACCGAGCGCCCAGCCCGTGACAGGAGATTTCCGTCACCTGTTTATCGGCAAAATCCACCAGTTGCCGCCCGTAGCCGGTGAGCGTCAGAAACGGCGTTGTTTCTAACCCTTCGCGCAGAGTTTCCCAGGCTTCAGTAATTGCTGTTGCCGGGCGAAAGGGTGTTGGAACGAGGAAACGGCGCGTAATCACGCCGTCTGCCAGTAAGATCCCTTTGGTGGCGGTTGAGCCGGAATCAATGCCAATCGAATATGCCACTGCCACTCCTTACAGCATCTCAATAAAGGCCGCGACACGGGTGCTGAGCTGCCCGACATCTGAGGTGGAGTAGTCTGTTTCAATAGCGATATAAGGAATGTTGTGCTGCTGACGCACATGACGTTTAATCGCCAGCGATTCCACCGCATAGGTATGGCACGCCTGCAAAATCACATCAACTACGCCATCGACCTGATATTCTTCCACCATCTGGCTGAGCATTTTCAGGCGCTGATCGTTCGGCGAAACACAGGAGCAGCCAATCGCCAGATATTTATCCGCCAGCGCGTCGTAGACATCGCCCGTTTCTGCCACGCATTGCTCGGTCGCTTTCGCCCCGGTGCAGTTTTCATAACCGACAACCCAGCCGCCATTCTCTTCAATCGCGCGCACCACTTTCTCTGCTGCGCCGCCAATTGGGCAGCCGGTGATTAAAATGCGTGGACGCGGGTCCAGTCGCTGGCCTTCTTCCCACTGCTGACGAACGCGGGCGGTCATTGCATCCAGTTCGTCAACCAACGCCTCTTTATCGAACCGGAAGGTTGCGCCGTAGACCACTTTCAGAATGTCGCTGCCGCTAAGCGCTGGAGGATTTAACTGCCCAAGATGATAAAAATTGGCCAGTGCGCGACGTTCGCGGTTTTTCAGCGCAATGGCATCGCGCAGAGCATCTTCGCTAATCTCGTGTCCAAAACGTTCCTCTACCGCTTTTTGTAAGCGCAGCATCTCAGCTTTCCATAATGCACGCGAGGCATCGTCCTTAACGCTGTTGGGCAATTGCATCACATGCACGGGCTTAAACTCTGCCATGTATTCATACATTTTCTTTTTGCCGTCGCAGGTGGTTTCACCGACCACCAGATCAGAAAAGTAGAAGTAGGGGCATTTATCGGTTTTGCCGAAGCCGTAGCTGCTTTTAATCAGCGGGCAGAGATTGCGCGGCAGGTCTTTTTCCGCTTCTTCAATGGTTTCATCAGAGGTGGAACAGAGTGAAACCACAACCGCACCGGCTGCCATTGGGATCTCTTGCGGCATAAAAGTACAGTAGGTACCAACCAGCGGAATGCCGCGCTCCTTGAGATCCATGACGGTGAGAAAGCCTTTCTGGCGAGCTTCAGAGAACTGATCGAAAATAGCGGGTAGATCGGTGACAAGTGACATGATTTTCCTTCCCCGTACCACGGGAGATAATGAAAAGAGGCCACATTATTACCATTCTTTTAGTGTGGTTTATTTGATCTCTCTCGCGGTTAGCCACTTAGTTTTTCATGGATTTCTAAAAATTGCCGAGGGGGAACAAGGCCGGGAGCTGCGACAGCAAATACAAAATTAGCCCAATACAACCGCCAACCAGCGTACCGTTGACACGGATAAACTGCAGATCTTTGCCAATATTTAACTCGATTTGCCGCGACATATCCCGCGCATCCCAGCTTTTTACCGTATCGCTGATATGGCGCGTCAGGAATGCGGAAAACTCAGGCGCGACACGGTGCGCGGCTTGTTCCAGATGACCATTTAACGACGCCCGCAAGGCATCATCGGCAATTAACGTTTCGCCAAACCATTGCCCCGCCCGCGCGATACGTTCTTTCACACGAGAATCTTCGCTGTTGATATCCGCTTTCAGCCATTCCCGTAAATCCCCCCACAATTCACTTAGATAGCGGTTAAAAGCTTCATCTTCTTTCAGATAGCTTTTTACGGCATCGGCTCGCGCTGCCATTTCCGGATCGTTTTTCAGCTTGTCGATCAGGGCGAAGGTGGCGCGATCAAACGCATGGCGGATCTGATGCGCACGATCGCGACTAATATCATCAAGCAAAGAATTCACCGCGTCAGAAACCAACTCCGCGCTATGTTCGCCCAGCCATTCAGTGGGCAAAATTTTGGCTTTTAGCGGATGCTCGCTCTCCAGCCAGCGAACAATTTGCTGGGCAATAAACTTGCGCGATTTATCGCGCTGAAGCAAGGCGATCAGTTGTGCGATCAGTGTATCCAGAAGCACCTGATGACGATCGTTTTTAGTCATGCTTTCCAGCATCAGTGCACTGGTGCCAGAAAGATCGACCTTATCAATTGCCCGATGGACTGCGCGTTTAAGCAGGCGTTGAATACGCGCATCATCGGTCAGTTCAAGAAAACCACTCATGATCTGCAGCAGATGCTGACCGACGCGGCGGGCGTTTTCCGGCTGACTAAACCAGTTGCCAATCAACAACGCCGGTTCGTGACGTCGAATCAATGCCACCAGCGACTGGGTATCGAGAAATTTTTCCTGCACGAACTGGCCGAGATTTTCACCAATCCTGTCTTTATTACGCGGGATAATCGCCGTATGACGAGAAATGATCGGAATCGGCACGCGGCGAAATAGCGCCACCACCGCAAACCAGTCAGCCAGCGCGCCGACCATCGCCGCTTCAGCAATCGCCTTCACGCCGCTCACCCAAAAATTGGGCGGCAAAAACAGCGTAACGACAAAGGTAGCAGCGGCGATAAGCAGTAAAGAGAGCGCCAACCTTTTGGCGCGTCTGAGTTCGATGAGTTTATTCATAACGTTAAGAATAGAGCCTGACGGCAGGATCGCGCAAAAATCACCGCTCCTCCACCAGCTCGGCAGCCTGATGTTGGCGCACGCGATTGAGCAATCCCGCCAGGGTGAAAACGACGATAACGCCCGCCACAACGGCTAACAGATGAAACGGCAAGCGACCGCCGTTAAACCACAGCCAGCGGCCGATTTCGACCGAGACCGACATCACCATCAGGATCACCATATTTAGCGATGCGGAGACGGTCCCTTTCGGTAAGTTATTGGAAAACAGCGTAAAGCGGAATAAGGTCGGGAAAATCAAACCAATCCCGAAAGCATACAGACTGGTGCCCAGCACCGACCACAGCCAGACGTGCGGCGACAGCAGATTGCCGACAATCAACAGCGAGAGGCCGACCAGTTGAATGGGTACGGCACGCCAGATAAACCGCGGTTCGGTCGGATCTTTAACAAAACGCGCCACGATGGCATTCGCAACAATCACCGCGCCGAACACCGGAACCTGTGTCCAGGCGAACTGCGAAGTTGTTAAGCCGCCTGCATCGATAAGGATCACCGGCGAGACAGCCACCCAGCTCATCATCGGGATATAGCTTAAAGAGATGGTTGCTGCGCCAAAGAGGAACAGCCGATTGCAAAAGACATTACGAAAATCGCGCAAGACGCTTTTGGCGCTAAACGGAACCGCGCCGCGCTTTACTGTCTCTGGCATCGCGAGTAGTAAGCCAACAAATGAGATAAAACCCATAATCGCAATGATGGCAAAAAGGACTTTCCAGTGCACAAAGTGCATCAGAGCTGCGCCGGAAAGCGGGCCGATAATTGGCGCAATCAGTACGATGGAGGTGATAATCGCCATCAACTTGATCCCTTTTGTCTGTCCGAACGCCTCCTGCACCGTGACATAACCAACGGTGGCAATAAAACAGATACTGGTGCCCTGAATTGCACGCGCGATAAGAAATTGTGTCATTGACGTTGTGAACATTGTCGCGGCGCAGGCAAGGGTAAAAATTAGCGCCCCGGTAATCAGCACCGGCCTGCGGCCAATTCTGTCGGAAAGTGGCCCCAGTAGCCACTGTAACGCCATACCGCCAGCAAGATAGAGACTGACGGCAGCAGGGGCCAGACTGACATCGGCATTAAAATCACGTACCACATTAATAATCCCTGGCTGGATTAGATCCGTCGACAGGTACGCGGCAAAGTCATACAAAATCAACGCCATCGGGAAAAACAGCGTGGCGGCATGGCGGGCAAAAAAACGTGGCATAACAAACAACTCCTTGTCCGGAGAACCCCAACGGGGAAAACGAAATTCAATACCGTCGGTAATGACGAAAGGCAGGTGAGAAGGGCAACGAGACTGCAAATGTACTGAATTTCATGTAATCAACCACACTGCCTGTGAACACACAGACAGAGAAATACTTTCTGACTTCGGGTCAGAATGTATAACGATTACAAATAGTCATCAGCACATTACACCTCTTTAATTGATGGGTTGCATAGAAAATATACACCTTAAGTGTAATTAAAATTTGCGGTTAATCAAAAGAGCGCGGTGGAAAGGGGAATATCTGCCGGGTACAGGAAATGTAAAATGCGAGCCTGTTTCCGGAAAAATGTATCGTTTGCAGAAGAATAAAAATAGCCTGGAAATCACCTCGGGGAATGGGAAATTGCCGGGTGAGAATGGTTTTGTTAGTCGCTAAAGTCGGGCCATCTTATCAACAGGTGACGGATCGCCATGACAAACTTCACGACCAGTACGCCGCATGACGCATTATTTAAATCCTTTCTCACCCACCCTGACACCGCGCGGGATTTTATGGAGATCCACTTACCAATAGATTTACGTGAACTGTGCGATCTCGATAGCTTAAAACTGGAATCCGCCAGCTTTGTCGATGAAAAATTACGGGCGCTACATTCCGATATTCTGTGGTCGGTAAAGACCCGTAAAGGCGATGGCTATATCTATGTGGTGATTGAACATCAGAGCCGCGAGGATATTCACATGGCTTTTCGCCTGATGCGCTATTCCATGGCGGTGATGCAGCGCCATATCGAACATGATAAACGCCGGCCGCTACCGCTGGTCATCCCGATGCTGTTTTATCACGGTAGCCGTAGTCCTTATCCCTGGTCTTTGTGCTGGCTGGACGAATTTGCCGACCCGACTATCGCACGGAAGCTTTATACCGCCGCGTTCCCGCTGGTGGATGTTACTGTCGTGCCAGACGACGAGATTGTGCAGCATCGCAGAGTCGCCCTGTTGGAGTTGATCCAAAAGCATATTCGCCAGCGCGATCTAATGGGGCTTATTGATCAACTGGCAGTATTACTGGTTACAGGGTGCGCTAATGACAGCCAGATAACTGCGCTGTTAAATTACATTTTACTGACTGGCGATGAAGCGCGTTTTAAGGCGTTTATCAGCGAACTTACCAGGCGAATGCCACACCACAGGGAGCGAATAATGACAATTGCAGAGCGAATTCATAATGATGGATGGCTGTTGGGAAGGGAGAGGGGGAGGAAAGAAGGGAAAGTAGAAGGGGAACGGAGCCTCCTCCGATTGTTGTTGCAGAATGGGGCCGATCCTGAATGGATACAACGATATACCGGACTTTCGGCAGAGCAAATGCAGGCATTAGATCAGCCCTTGCCTGAAAGCAAGCGTGATCCATGGATCGAGTACTAATCAGAGACGGATGACAAACGCAAAGCAGCCTGATGCGCTACGCTTATCAGACCTACATTTTCTCTACAATCTATTGAATTTGCGCGGTTTGTAGGCAGGATAAGGCGTTCACGCCGCATCCGGCATGAACAAAGCGTAGTTTGCCTAATTCAGGCTGGAACGTGGCGATGACCCAGCAAAGATAAAACGAGTCACAGGTTATTCATGAGAGGAAATCAGGCGCTTCGCCGCTATTTCGAATTTATTCCATTGCCCGATACACGGCCTCGCCAATTTGCTTCAGTGCTTCGCGATAGGTTTCGCTGAGCGGCAAAGCGCAGTTGATGCGCAGGCAATTACGGTATTTGCCGGAAGCCGAGAAAATCGAGCCTGCCGCCACCTGGATTTTCATGCGGTACAGCTGCCGCGCGACGCAGACCATATCGACCTGTTCAGGCAATTCTACCCACAGTAAAAATCCGCCTTTCGGGCGCGTAATACAGATTTCGCAGGGAAAATATTCCCGTATCCAGCAGGTATAAAGCGCCAAATTGCGCTGATAATTCTGCCGCATCCGCCGGATATGGCGATGATAATGACCTTCCAGCACAAACGTTGCCGCCGCCATTTGCGTGGACGGTACATTAAAGCTGCTGATGGCGTATTTCATATGCAGCAGTTTATCGTGATAACGCCCCGGTGCGACCCAACCCACGCGCAGGCCAGGTGCAATACTTTTACTGAACGAGCTGCACAACAGCACTCGCCCGTCGATATCCCATGAATGAATGGTCCGCGGGCGCGGATACTCCGTTGCCAGTTCGCCGTAGACATCATCTTCAAAAATCACAATATCATGACGCTGAGCGAGAGAGAGAACGGCCCGTTTGCGCGCGTCCGGCATAATAAATCCCAGCGGATTATTACAGTTTGGCACCAGAATGATGCCTTTAATTGGCCACTGTTCCAGCGCCAGTTCCAGCGCTTCAACGCTGATGCCTGTTTCTGGATCGGTTGGGATTTCAATCACTTTCACGCCCATGCCGCGCAGCATTTGCATTGAACCGTAATAACAGGGGGATTCGACCGCGACAATATCGCCCGGTTTACACACCGCCATTAACGCCATCGACATCGAGTTATGGCAGCCGCTGGTGATGATGATGTCATCGGCGGTGACCACCGAGCCGCTGTCGAGCATCAGGCGGGCAATCTGCTCTCGCAATACTCGCTGACCGGCTAACAAGTCATAACCGAGAACGGTTTGCAGATTATGCTGCACCACCCGGCTTAGCTCCCGCCACAGCGGTTTCAAGCTGGGCGTTTCGACATCCGGCGTGCTTTTGCTTAACGGAACAATGGAACTGTCGCTATGCGCCTCCAGCATATCCAGCACCTGATCCCACTGGGTAATTTCCACCGGGCGCTGCACCGGACGCGTCATCGGCGGTACTGGCGGCTGGGCTTTACGTTGTGCGACAAAATAACCCGAACGCGGCTGCGGAGTGATGAGCTTCATTGTCTCCAGCGTCTGATATGCCTGCTGCACGGTGCTGATGCTGACGCCGTGCTCCCGACTTAAGCTGCGCACCGACGGCAATTTCTCCCCGTGACGATACAGCCCTTGCTCAATCCGCTCGGCAAGTAGAGTCGCCAGATGTTGATAACGCGTCATGCTGTATTCCTTATGTGGACCATACAGAGAGAAAAACCGGTACAGATGAGGCTAAAAAACCGGATGCAGATGTTGTTTTAACCTGTCTGTATGTTAAATAAAAGTAATATTTGCATCTGTATTATGAACTGCCAGAAGACGGATGATGAAGCCTCTGAAAGATGAGGAGGCAGCAGATGGAATTTCACGAAAACAGAGCTAAAGCGCCGTTTATCGGCCTTGTGCAACTCTGGCAGGCGGTGAGGCGTTGGCGGCGGCAAATGCAGACCCGACGCGTGTTACAGCAGATGAGTGATGAGCGGTTGAGGGATATCGGGTTACGCAGGGAGGATGTGGAGTGAGGGGGGATATAGATTTATATATAATAAAACGTTTTTATGTTTTTATATTAAGTTATAAAAATTTTCCCGAGACAATTCATCAATAGGTATGGAGTGTACAGGAATATCTTCTTCACTAACCTCTTTAAACTCATGTCGATAACGGTCAAAAAACGCACAGTGATTACTTGTGTTTTTTGACTGACTTTACAACTCTCATTATTCGCTATTGTGCAGTTTCTCTAATTGTTTTATATCCTGGAAAGTTAAATGTCAGCTACTGAATACTTTTTGATTGTTTGAGATTTATTTTCATTTGAAATTATAAAATCAGGTGATAAATGAGTTGTGATTAATAGATGGTTGATATCATTTTTATCTAAAATTGATTTATAGTATCGACCTGAAAAAATAGTTGTTGCCGCCTGAGTAACTATACAATATTCTGAAAGGTTTTCTTTCAAATTAGAAATGTTGTGGGGTTTTGTTTTTGTATCTTTTATCTCTAAGGAGCTTGCTTTGGGTCAATCAGAATACATTTCATGGGTAAAATGTACTTCCTGGCTAAGTAACTTTGTGAATCTTAGAGGGTTGAGACAACCGGATGGCCGTCCTCTTTATGAATATCATGCAACCAATGATGAATATACCCAATTAACGCAGCTACTCCGTGCAGTCGGTCAATCACAATCTAATATATGTAATAGGGACTTTGCTGCCTGTTTTGTTCTTTTTTGCTCTGAGTGGTACCGCAGGGATTATGAACGGCAATGCGGATGGACGTGGGACCCTATATATAAAAAAATAGGGATTTCATTCACCGCCACAGAGCTTGGTACTATCGTACCGAAAGGGATGGAAGATTACTGGCTGCGCCCAATTCGATTTTATGAATCTGAACGACGCAATTTTCTCGGAACATTATTCAGTGAAGGTGGTTTACCTTTCCGGCTACTCAAAGAATCAGACAGTCGCTTTCTGGCTGTTTTCTCCAGGATCCTTGGACAATATGAGCAAGCAAAGCATTCAGGTTTTTCAGCCCTTTCGCTGGCAAGAGCTGTCATAGAAAAATCAGCGCTGCCTACTGTTTTTAGCGAAGATACCTCTGTAGAACTTATCAGTCATATGGCTGATAACCTCAATTCCTTAGTACTTACTCACAACCTAATAAATCACAAAGAACCAGTACAACAGCTTGATAAGGTTCACCCTACCTGGCGAAGCGAGTTTCCAATACCGTTAGATGATGAAACAGGAACGCATTTTTTGAATGGACTGCTATGCGCAGCCTCTGTAGAGGCTAAGCCTCGACTACAAAAAAATAAGAGTACGCGTTGCCAATTTTATTGGTCAGAAAAGCATCCAGATGAGCTTAGGGCGATAGTATCTCTTCCTGACGAAGTTTCCTTTCCTGTAACAAGCGAGCCGTCAACTACGCGCTTTGAACTTGCCATTTGTGAAGATGGTGAGGAAGTCTCTGGCCTTGGGCCAGCCTATGCTTCCCTGGAAAATAGACAGGCAACAGTTCGATTACGTAAAAGCGAAGTGAGATTTGTCAGGCAAAATCCATCGGCAGGTTTGTCGTTAGTGGCTCGTGCTGGAGGGATGATTGTTGGGAGCATTAAACTTGATGACAGTGAAATTGCCATTGGTGAGGTGCCGTTAACCTTCATCGTTGATGCAGATCAATGGCTGTTACAGGGACAGGCTTCTTGCAGTGTGCGAAGCAGCGATGTTCTGATTGTGCTCCCTCGGGATAATAGCAATGTTGCTGGTTTTGATGGCCAATCGAGGGCAGTAAACGTATTAGGACTAAAAGCACTACCTGTGAAGGGATGTCAGGACGTTACAGTTACAGCAAATGAAACTTATCGGATTCGCACCGGAAGAGAACAAATCAGCATCGGAAGGTTTGCTCTAAATGGAAAGCGTGCAAGCTGGGTTTGTCATCCAGATGAAACATTTATTGGTGTACCAAAAGTCATTTCTACACTACCAGATATTCAAAGCATTGATGTAACGCGTTACCTGAGCGGAATTTCAATTGAGCAATGTCATATACAAGAGATGAACCGCCCCGGTTTTCCTGGAGAGTGTTTTATCTGTGAACTCAGGCTGCCAGA
>NZ_JABWMS020000065.1:0-24360 GCF_013369155.2 Escherichia sp. 94.0001
CTATAAGGCTTCTTATTAATCCTACAGGCGTAAGAATTGTATTGCAAAAGTCACGGTTTAGTCCTCTGTTGTATCTTCTGCAACTCCTTTAAATTAGGCCTCCAACGTTCCTGGGATAATGTGTAACACATGCACTGTGTTTGATATGAAGAATGAATACTCTTTTCATTCAATTCATAAATTTCATCTATGCGAAATGAGAGATAATAGTGGAACAGATTAATTCAAATAAAAAACATTCTGACAGAAGAAAATATTTTGCTTTATTAGCAGTGGTTTTATTTATTGCGTTTTCAGGAGCCTATGCCTATTGGTCACTGGAATTAGAAGACATGATTAGTACAGATGACGCCTATGTTACGGGGAATGCTGATCCAATTTCTGCACAAGTCTCAGGCAGTGTCACTGTCGTTAATCATAAAGATACGAACTTTGTTCGACAGGGTGACATTTTAGTTTCATTGGATAAAACTGATGCCACGATTGCACTCAATAAAGCTAAAAATAATCTGGCAAATATTGTGCGACAAACGAATAAACTATACTTACAGGATAAACAATACAGTGCCGAAGTCGCTTCAGCACGTATCCAGTATCAACAATCTTTAGAAGATTATAATCGTCGTGTGCCGCTAGCAAAGCAGGGGGTTATTTCAAAAGAAACGCTGGAGCACACCAAAGATACGTTAATAAGTAGCAAAGCGGCATTGAATGCAGCTATTCAGGCTTATAAAGCGAACAAAGCCTTAGTAATGAACACACCATTAAATCGCCAGCCACAAGTTGTTGAAGCTGCGGATGCAACCAAAGAAGCCTGGTTAGCGCTTAAGCGTACGGATATTAAGAGTCCGGTTACTGGTTATATTGCCCAGCGAAGTGTGCAGGTTGGCGAAACAGTGAGTCCTGGACAATCGTTAATGGCTGTCGTACCGGCACGTCAAATGTGGGTTAATGCCAACTTTAAAGAAACACAACTCACGGATGTACGGATTGGTCAATCGGTTAATATAATCAGCGATCTTTATGGTGAAAATGTTGTGTTTCATGGTCGGGTGACAGGGATCAATATGGGAACCGGCAATGCGTTCTCCTTATTACCTGCACAAAATGCGACGGGGAACTGGATCAAAATCGTTCAGCGTGTACCGGTTGAGGTGTCTCTGGATCCAAAAGAACTCATGGAACATCCCTTGCGCATTGGTTTATCGATGACTGCAACCATTGATACCAAGAACGAAGACATTGCCGATATGCCTGATCTGGCTTCATCCGTGACGTCCATGCCTGCTTACACCAGTAAGGCCTTAGTTATCGATACCAGTCCGATAGAAAAAGAGATTAACAACATTATTTCTCATAATGGACAACTTTAATGGCAATCACTAAATCAACTCCGGCACCATTAACCGGTGGGACGTTATGGTGCGTCACTATTGCATTGTCATTAGCGACGTTTATGCAAATGTTGGACTCCACTATTTCTAACGTCGCAATACCCACAATATCTGGCTTTCTCGGAGCATCAACGGACGAAGGCACATGGGTTATCACATCGTTTGGCGTAGCAAATGCCATTGCGATCCCTGTTACCGGCAGGCTGGCACAAAGAATAGGCGAATTAAGGTTATTTTTACTATCAGTAACCTTCTTTTCGCTGTCTTCATTAATGTGTAGTCTTTCGACTAATCTTGATGTTCTTATATTTTTTAGAGTCGTCCAGGGATTAATGGCGGGGCCGTTAATTCCATTGTCACAGAGTTTATTATTAAGGAATTATCCGCCAGAAAAAAGAACATTTGCTTTGGCGTTATGGTCAATGACCGTAATTATCGCTCCGATTTGTGGGCCGATATTGGGTGGCTATATTTGTGATAACTTTAGTTGGGGTTGGATATTTTTAATCAATGTCCCTATGGGGATTATCGTCCTGACATTATGTTTAACTTTACTTAAAGGAAGAGAAACTGAAACTTCACCGGTCAAAATGAATTTACCAGGGTTGACCCTGTTAGTGCTCGGTGTTGGTGGCTTGCAAATTATGCTTGATAAAGGGCGCGATCTGGATTGGTTTAACTCGAGTACAATCATAATATTAACAATAGTGTCAGTTATTTCTCTGATCTCTTTAGTCATTTGGGAGTCGACCTCAGAGAACCCGATTCTTGACCTCAGTTTATTCACGTCGCGTAATTTCACCATTGGTATTGTGTGTATCACATGCGCATATTTATTTTACTCTGGGGCGATTGTACTTATGCCGCAGTTACTCCAGGAAACTATGGGGTATAATGCGATATGGGCCGGGCTTGCCTATGCGCCAATCGGCATAATGCCACTATTAATATCGCCTTTAATAGGACGTTATGGCAACAAAATTGATATGCGTGCATTGGTTACATTTAGTTTTTTGATGTATGCGGTTTGCTATTACTGGCGTTCTGTGACATTTATGCCAACGATTGATTTCACAGGCATCATTTTGCCACAGTTTTTCCAGGGATTCGCCGTTGCCTGTTTCTTTTTACCCTTAACAACGATTTCGTTTTCAGGGTTGCCAGATAATAAATTTGCCAATGCCTCGAGTATGAGTAATTTTTTTCGTACCCTGTCAGGATCAGTTGGTACGTCGTTGACAATGACGTTGTGGGGACGACGCGAATCGTTACACCATAGTCAGTTGACAGCAACCATCGATCAATTTAACCCCGTGTTTAATTCATCATCACAAATTATGGATAAATACTATGGTTCGCTTTCAGGGGTTCTTAATGAAATTAATAATGAAATAACCCAGCAGTCACTTTCTATTTCTGCAAATGAGATTTTCCGTATGGCGGCTATTGCTTTTATCTTACTTACGGTATTGGTTTGGTTTGCGAAACCGCCGTTTACAGCGAAAGGTGTTGGGTGATGGTAAAAAGAGAGAGCTATAGCAGGTAAGACGGAAGAATCTTAAGCCTGCGCCATCGGCAGCATCGCTCACCCAGGGAAAGGATGGCGATGCTGCGGTGAAACGTTATTAACGGCCTTTAGCCAGATATTGCTTCATCTCTTCTTCCGGCACCATTCCACCTCCTGTCGCCCACACCAGATGAGTGGCATTACGCAGTTGTTCTGCGCTGAAACCGTGCATCTGTTGGTAACTTACTGATGCGCACACGCGCTGAGGCCCAGCCATACCCGCCAGTGCTGAAGGTTCAAGACGAATGTCTTCTTCCTGCGCCAGCCAGCCAAGCATGTCATACATGGTTTGATCGCTAAGGGTATAGAAGCCATCCAGCAGACGCTCCATTGCTCGCCCGACAAAGCCTGATGCGCGACCAACTGCAAGGCCATCCGCGGCGGTAAGGTTGTCGATACCAATATCCTGAACAGAAATCTGATCGTGTAGTCCGGTATGGACGCCTAACAGCATACAAGGAGAGTGCGTGGGTTCGGCAAAAAAGCAGTGAACATGATCGCCAAATGCCAGTTTAAGACCGAATGCGACGCCACCAGGACCACCGCCAACGCCACACGGCAGATAGACAAACAGAGGGTTACCAGCATCGACGATACGACCTTGCTTGGCAAATTGCGCTTTAAGACGCTGGCCTGCGACGGAATACCCAAGGAACAACGTGCGGGAATTCTCGTCATCAATAAAGAAACAGTTCGGGTCAGACTGCGCTGCTTTACGTCCTTCCTCGACGGCAACCCCATAATCTTGCTCATATTCCACGACCGTAACGCCATGGCTGCGCAGTTTCGCTTTTTTCCATGCCCGGGCATCAGCAGACATATGCACTGTCACCTTAAAGCCAATGCGGGCGCTCATAATGCCGATTGATAACCCCAGATTTCCGGTTGAGCCCACAGCAATGCTGTACTGGCTAAAGAACTGTTTAAACTCCGGAGAAAGCAGTTTGCTGTAGTCATTTTCAAGCGTCAGTAAACCCGCTTCCAGAGCCAGTTTTTCTGCATGTGCCAGGACTTCATAAATCCCGCCGCGTGCTTTTATGGAGCCGGAAATGGGCAAATGGCTATCTTTTTTCAGTAACAGTTGCCCACTGATCGGTTGCTGATATTCCTTTTCCAGCCGTTTTTGCATAGCCGGAATGGCAACCAGTTCTGATTCAATAATCCCTCCAGTGGCAGCAGTTTCAGAAAATGCTTTTGCCAGATAGGGGGCAAAACGAGATAAGCGCGCATGGGCGTCCTGAACATCCTGTTCGGTCAGGCCAACATAAGGTAAACCTTCAGCCAATGAGGTCGTGCCAGGATTGAACCAGGTGGTTTCTTTAAGAGCAACCAGATCCTTTACCAACGGATACTGGGCGATGAGCGAGTTCATTTTAGCGTTTTCCATAGTATGTCTCTTTGCGCTTCGATGATAAATGACAGCAGGAATGTGCCTGCCAGAGCGACGACTGAAGCGATAAATGTCGCTGTCGTATAGTATTTAAATGTTTCATTGAGCGTAGCGCCGCAATATTGCTTCACCAGCCAGAAAAGCGAGTCCGTAACGATCGTGCAGCCAATCGCAATAATTTCCGGGCTGATGTCTGGTTACAGCCACAGCACAATGATCCATATTTATATTTTTTCTCCGGGTGGGTGATGCCAGTCGGCATGTTTTACCTACTTGTCTGCATGGTGACTCGTTGGCGAGAACAGAGGCGGAATTGGTTACAATTGTCCGGGAATTCTTGTTATTTTTTACTGTATTGTCGTGTCGGGTGATAGGACGTTGAGAATATCGCTGGATCTCGCCAGTGACGTCTGTTTCTGCTACAGTGCCCGTTTTACGGCAAACGGCTTGGGTATGGCTTCATTAAAGGATGTCGCACGCCTGGCGGGAGTGTCGATGATGACTGTCTCCCGGGTGATGCATAATGCAGAATCTGTGCGTCCTGCAACGCGTGACCGCGTATTGCAGGCAATCCAAACCCTGAATTATGTTCCTGATCTTTCCGCTCGTAAGATGCGCGCTCAGGGACGTAAGCCGTCGACTCTCGCCGTGCTGGCGCAGGATACTGCTACCACTCCTTTCTCTGTTGATATTCTGCTTGCCATTGAACAAACCGCCAGCGAGTTTGGCTGGAATAGTTTTTTAATCAATATTTTTTCTGAAGATGACGCTGCCCGCGCGGCACGTCAGCTGCTTGCCCTCCGTCCGGATGGCATTATCTATACTACAATGGGACTGAGGCATATCACGCTGCCTGAGTCTCTGCATGGTGAAAATATTGTATTGGCGAACTGTGTGGCGGATGACCCAGCGTTACCCAGTTATATCCCTGATGATTACACTGCCCAATATGAAGCAACACAGCATTTGCTCGCGGCAGGCTATCGTCAACCGTTATGCTTCTGGCTACCGGAAGGTGCGTTGGCAACAGGGTATCGTCGGCAGGGATTTGAGCAGGCCTGGCGTGATGCTGGACGAGATCTGGCTGAGGTGAAACAATTTCACATGGTCATAGGTGATGATCACTACACCGATCTCGCAAGTATACTCAATGCCCACTTCCCGTCTGGAAAACCAGATTTTGATGTTCTGATTTGTGGTAACGATCGCGCAGCCTTTGTTGCTTATCAGGTTCTTCTGGCGAAGGGGGTACGTATCCCGCAGGATGTCGCCGTAATGGGCTTTGATAATCTGGTTGGCGTCGGGCATCTGTTTTTACCGCCGCTGACCACAATTCAGCTTCCACATGACATTATCGGGCGGGAAGCTGCATTGCATATTATTGAAGGTCGTGAAGGGGGAAGGGTAACGCAGATCCCTTGCCCGCTGTTGATCCGTTGTTCCACCTGATATTATGTTACCCCAGTTGCCAGAGTGCTCCATGTTGCAGCACGGCCACTCCGTGGGCGGCATAGAGCGACAGTTCCCGTTCTTCTGGCTGCGGATAGATTCGGCTACTCATCACAGCTTCCCCGTCGTTAATAAATACTTCCACGGATGATGTATCGATAAATATCCTTAGGGCGAGCGTGTCACGCTGCGGGAGGGGAATACTACGGTAACCATCTAAATTCTCGTGTGGGTAATACCGCCACAAAACAAGTCGCTCAGATTGGTTATCAATATACAGCCGCATTCCCGTGCCGAGCTGTAATCCGTAATGTTCGGCATCGCTGTTCTTCAGAGCCCAGTGCAACTGAATCTCAACCGCTTGCACGTTTTCCTGCAAAACATATTTGTTGCTGATTGTGTGGGGAGAGATTGATTGATGCTGCTGGCGTAACGACTCAGCTTCGTGTACCGGGCGTTGTTGGAGTTTGCCATTGCTCTCTGATAGCTCGCGCGCCAGTGTCATGCAGCCTGCCCAGCCTTCACGTTTTGAGGGCATTGGCGATTCCCACATATCCATCCATCCGATAACAATACGCCGACCATCCTTCGCTAAAAAGCTTTGTGGTGCATAAAAGTCATGCCCATTATCAAGTTCAGTAAAATGCCCGGATTGTGCAAAAAGTCGTCCTGGCGACCATATTCCGGGTATTACACCACTTTGAAAGCGATTTCGATAATTGTATCCCTCGGCATTTATTCCCTGCGGGGAAAACATCAGATAATGTTGATCGCCAAGGCTGAAAAAGTCCGGACATTCCCACATATAGCTTTCACCCGCATCAGCGTGGGCCAGTACGCGATCGAAAGTCCATTCACGCAATGAACTACCGCGATAAAGCAGGATCTGTCCCGTGTTGCCTGGGTCTTTCGCCCCGACTACCATCCACCAGGTGTCGGCTTCACGCCACACTTTAGGATCGCGGAAGTGCATGATTCCTTCTGGTGGAGTGAGGATCACACCTTGTTTCTCGAAATGAATACCATCCCGGCTGGTAGCCAGACATTGTACTTCACGAATTGCATCGTCATTACCTGCACCATCGAGCCAGACGTGGCCGGTGTAGATAAGTGAGAGGACACCATTGTCATCAACAGCACTACCTGAAAAACACCCGTCTTTGTCATTCTCGTCTCCTGGCGCTAGCGCAATAGGCTCGTGCTGCCAGTGGATCATATCGTCGCTGGTGGCATGTCCCCAGTGCATTGGCCCCCAGTGTTCGCTCATCGGGTGATGCTGATAAAACGCGTGATAACGATTGTTAAACCAGATCAGGCCGTTTGGATCGTTCATCCACCCGGCTGGAGGCGCGAGGTGAAAATGGGGATAAAAAGTATTCCCCCGGCGCTCGTGAAGTTTTGCTAGTGCGTTTTGCGCCGCATGCAATCGAGATTGCGTCATTTTAATCATCCTGGTTAAGCAAATTTGGTGAATTGTTAACGTTAACTTTTATAAAAATAAAGCCCCTTATCTTTATAAATGTGATTAATATCACAAATGTTAACGTTAACTATGACGTTTTGTGATCGAATGTGCATGTTTTAGTAAATCCATGACGATTTTGCGAAAAAGAGGTTTATCACTATGCGTAAGTCAGATGAATTTGAGGGAAAAAAATGTCAGCCAAAGTATGGGTTTTAGGGGATGCGGTTGTCGATCTCTTGCCTGAATCAGACGGGCGCCTACTGTCTTGTCCTGGCGGCGCGCCAGCTAACGTTGCGGTGGGAATCGCCAGATTAGGCGGAATAAGTGGGTTTATAGGCCGGGTGGGTGATGATCCTTTTGGCGCGTTAATGCAAAGAACGCTGCTAACGGAGGGAGTCGATATCACGTATCTGAAGCAGGATGAATGGCACCGAACATCCACGGTGCTTGTCGATCTGAACGATCAGGGGGAACGTTCATTTACGTTTATGGTCCGCCCTAGTGCCGATCTTTTTTTAGAGACGACTGACTTGCCCTTCTGGCGACATGGCGAATGGTTACATCTCTGTTCTATTGCGTTGTCTGCTGAACCTTCGCGTACCAGCGCATTTACTGCGATGACGGCGATCCGGCATGCCGGAGGTTTTGTCAGCTTCGATCCCAATATTCGTGAAGATCTGTGGCAAGACGAGCATTTGCTCCGCTTGTGTTTGCGACAGGCGCTACAACTGGCGGATGTCGTCAAGCTCTCGGAAGAAGAATGGCGACTTATCAGCGGAAAAACACAGAACGATCGGGATATATGTGCTCTGGCAAAAGAGTATGAGATCGCCATGCTGTTGGTGACTAAAGGTGCAGAAGGGGTGGTGGTCTGTTATCGAGGACAAGTTCACCATTTTGCTGGAATGTCTGTGAATTGTGTCGATAGCACGGGGGCGGGAGATGCGTTCGTTGCCGGGTTACTCACAGGTCTTTCCTCTACGGGATTAGAGACCGATGAGAGAGAAATGCGACGAATTATCGATCTCGCTCAACGTTGCGGAGCGCTTGCAGTAACGGCGAAAGGGGCAATGACAGCGCTGCCATGTCGACAAGATCTGGAATAGTGAGAAATAAACGGCGAGGCCGTTCTTGTCTCTGAATAGGACGTGAATATTTTAACGACAGGCAGGTAATTATGGCACTGAATATACCATTCAGAAATGTGTACTATCGTTTTGCATCCAGTTACTCATTTCTCTTTTTTATTTCCTGGTCGCTGTGGTGGTCGTTATACGCTATTTGGCTGAAAGGACATCTAGGGTTGACTGGGACGGAATTAGGTACACTTTATTCGGTCAACCAGTTTACCAGCATTCTATTTATGATGGTCTACGGCATCGTCCAGGATAAACTCGGTCTGAAGAAACCGCTTATCTGGTGTATGAGTTTCATCCTGGTCTTGACCGGACCGTTTATGATTTACGTTTATGAACCGTTACTGCAAAGCAATTTTTCTGTAGGTCTAATTTTGGGGGCGCTCTTTTTTGGCTTGGGGTATCTGGCGGGCTGCGGTCTGCTTGATAGCTTCACCGAAAAAATGGCACGAAATTTTCATTTCGAATATGGAACAGCGCGCGCCTGGGGATCTTTTGGCTATGCGATTGGCGCGTTTTTTGCTGGCATATTTTTCAGTATCAGTCCCCATATCAACTTCTGGTTGGTTTCGCTATTTGGCGCTGTATTTATGATGATCAACATGCGTTTTAAATATCAGGATCAGCAGTGCGTAGCGGCAGATGCGGGAGGGGTAAAAAAAGAGGATTTTATTGCAGTTTTCAAGGATCGAAACTTCTGGATTTTCGTCATATTTATTGTGGGGACGTGGTCTTTCTATAACATTTTTGATCAACAGCTCTTTCCTGTTTTTTATGCAGGTTTATTCGAATCACACGATGTAGGAACGCGCCTGTATGGTTATCTCAACTCATTCCAGGTTGTACTCGAAGCGCTGTGCATGGCCATTATTCCTTTCTTTGTTAATCGGGTAGGGCCAAAAAATGCATTACTTATCGGTGTTGTGATTATGGCGTTGCGTATTCTTTCCTGCGCACTGTTCGTTAATCCCTGGATTATTTCATTAGTGAAGCTGTTACATGCCATTGAGGTTCCACTGTGTGTCATTTCCGTCTTCAAATACAGCGTGGCAAACTTTGATAAGCGCCTGTCGTCGACGATCTTTCTGATTGGTTTTCAAATTGCCAGTTCGTTGGGGATTGTGTTGCTTTCAACGCCGACTGGAATACTCTTTGACCATGCAGGTTACCAGACGGTTTTCTTCGTAATTTCGGGTATTGTCTGCCTGATGTTGTTATTTGGCATTTTCTTCCTGAGTAAAAAACGTGAGCAAATGGTGATGGAAACGCCTGTACCTTCTGCAATATAGACGTAAACTCTTTCCGGTTGTTGTCGATAGCCCTATATCCCTCAACCGGAAAATAATAATACCAAAATGCTTAGCGCGGCTAATAATCGCCTAATCCAAACGCCTCATTCATGTTCTGGAACAGTCGCTCAAATGTACTCAGGATACGCGGTTCGCTGATTTCCAGGAAATTGTCGTAATTCAGCGACCTGTCCCGTGTATCACGGGCCTGCTAATCCATCAAGGAATGCATTGCGGAGTGAAGTATCGAGTCAAGCCAGATTTCGCGATCAGGATTCTGTGTGATGATTACATTGCCAGGCCCGGGGCTGTTTAGTCATCGCCGCACAGTGCTGAGATTTCAACCTGTTGCAGGGAAAATGAGTAGATTTAGGGCAAGTGTGCTGCCAAACCCAACTTTTACGCGGGGAAGGTAGATTTCGTTGGAAGGATAAATGGTGTCCCTGCAGACATCTACTTGAGGCGGCAGGGGATTGATTGGAATGGTGTTTTTTAGATGTGAGAAATATTTTACCCGCTATTTTACCCATTGGCGCGGCTTAAGAGCTTATTTTTGAATTCACAATGGTCACGATATAACCATCTTGCTCGCCCGTGGATAACTTTGGCTTTTGGCAGGTCGCCGGACTTAATCCGGTCATAGATGAAGGTTTTACCGAAGCCAGTATCGGCCATGATGAATTTCAAATCAACCAGTGAATCAGGTTGTAGTTCGTGTTGCATGAGTGCTATCTCCGAATAGGGAATCGAACCTGCAAATCAGGCAATAAAAAACCGCATTGATGCGGCAATGGTAGGTCTGGATATCTTGAGAAATGAACGGGCCTCATCGAGTGTGAGGCTGTGGTTAGTCCTTGCGTAACTCGCTAATTCTTCTGTAAGTCTCTGGTGCTTTGTTTCCGTGTATCTTCATTTCAGACTTCAACAGAGCAACGAGAGAATCCCATTCGTTGAGGATGCCTTTGAATGCCGGAACGCGCTTTGCAACCTTGTCGAATGAATCCCTGATTTCTGGAATCTGCTCGACAAGCGCAACGCATCGTCGGAAATCGGCTGCGTCATGTGGAGCACCGAAGCTATGACCATAGATATTCTTTTTCAGTCCACATGCGATTGAGGCAAGAGTTGCGCTACTGATGCCAACATCGCCAGTCGATTGCCATTTCAAAACCTTCATAGCCAAATCTGACATTTCTTGTCTCCAATAAAAAAACCGCCATCAGGCGGCTTGGTGTTCTTTCAGTTCTTCAATTCGAATATTGGTTATGTCTGCATGTGCTATCTGCGCCCATATTATCCAGTGGTCATAGCAGTCGTTGATGTTCTCTGCTTCGATAACCCTGTTGAATGGCTCTCCATTCCATTCTCCTGTGACTCGGAAGTGCATTTATCATCTCCATAAAACAAAACTCGCCGTAGCGAGTTCAGATAAAAGAAATCCCCGCGAGGGCGGGGATGTTAAGTCGGTGGGGGTACAGTATGGATATCGAAAATTATTGCGCGATTCTCATTACTCCCCTGGGAAAACATTATCTGGCAAGCATACGTTGTTGATGCTGTTTCACAACACGTAAACGTAAGCTGTCATAGGCCCAATTGTAGAACATGGTATATGGTAGAAAGAAAAGGAAGAATCCTATCTCTAGTGTAAAAGCCTGTAACAGACTGACGCTCAGAATCCAGGACACCATAATGACGCCGATCGCGATAAATCCACTTTCAAAGCCCAAAGCATGGAATGCACGAACTTTTGCAGTTCGTTTTACCTGATGAGCAGGCCAGTAGCGATCAAATAGCATGTTATAGATGATATTCCAGATCATTGCAGTTGAAGCCAACAAGATAGTCATCCCGCCCATTTCGAGTATAGTTCGCTGCATTAACCATGCTGTGGTGGGGGCCAGAATCGCAGTGGCAATTCCTTCAAAGCAAATAGCGTGAAAAATACGCTCAAGTAACGATCTGTGTTGAATCGCATTATGTTGCATAACTTACCTTTCTTACAGTTTCGACCGCGTTATGGAGTTGTGAGATTTTTATCGATTTATGTGATATATAAAAGATAGATACCATCGAAAAAATTGATAGATTATGCGTTACTCACTTGAAGCGTTAAGTACATTTGTTGAAGTGGTTTCCTGTGGCTCCTTTTCTGCTGCGGCACGAAGATTACGTAAAAGTCAGTCCGCAGTCAGTACGTCAATTGCCAATCTTGAGGTCGATCTTGGTATATCATTATTCGATCGCTCTTCGCGAGAACCTGTGCTGACAGAGGAAGGAAAGAAAGTATTGAGTTACGTTCATGCGATTTTATCAGCCAGTGAACGTCTTGAGGAGGTGGCGGTTTCGCTTGCCGGAGAGACTGAAGCTCGTCTGACGTTTGTGCTTTCCGATACCCTACACCCTGACTTATTAGAAGACATCATGGTGCAGTTTGATAGTCAGTTTCCACATACTGAGTTAGAGGTTTTAATTGGTGAGGATGTCGATGTCATCGATCTTTTGCAAAAAGAACGAGCGCAGATCGGCTTAATTGAGTCTCGGGAACACTACCCCACCGATATTGGCTCAACCCGTTTACCGATGCAAGCGTGGATGGGCATTTATGTTTCGGCGTCACATCCACTGTCTGCAGAAAAAACAATCCAGCGGGAACAACTTCATTCATGGCGAGAACTTCGTCTTAATACTTATATCGATAACCGGGAGATGATTGCCCGTGGACCGGTTTGGTCTGCACCTAACTATTTGTTGTTACTCAGTATGGCCGTACAGGGATTTGGCTGGTGCTCTCTGCCCTGTGCTCTGGTTGAGGAGTTTGCAACAGAAAAACCGCTGGTTCAGCTCGACGTACCTGGCTGGCCAAAGGCAATTTCTATCGATCTGCTTTGGAATAAAAAATCGCCACCAGGCGCGGCTGGAAATTGGCTTAAGCATCATTTACAGCATATCAATGCCCCAAATAGTCGAACTTAGATTAGTTAAAATATGGAATCCTGAAATAATCTCTGTTGATATGTGGAGCCATCTTCCAGGCTCCCACCTAAATCATGTTAGCAGTTCCATTTTTTTGATGATTTCCGCATGAGCATCATCGTTATCCCCAGCGACAAATTGAATACAAAACCAGTGCTACCGCCATTGCAATTCCTACCGTTGCGAATGCTTCAGGCCAGCTCATTGATTCACCTCCTGCGGCGGTTCTGGTAGTGGTATCCAGAACAAGGCGTTCCCTAACCACGATAAAGTGCCGTCGCTCAACTCCACGTATTCCCCTTGCACCCGTCCTGCCATATACTCACCGTGCTTTGAATAAATTAAAATCCAATCATCTTGAGCGGGCATTCGCTCACTACAGCTTATCCAACCACCCGGAGTTACCGGAGAGTTGCCGCGTTCTTTAATGTGCAAGCGAGGCTCACCATCTTTTGGTTCAGGCCACTGGCGCTCCATGTTGATCTTCAATTTATCTTCCTGTAGTGGCTCGCTCCATTGCACCGCGATCTTCAAATCTGCGGATTACTTCCAGCAGTTGCATCGGCTCAATATCCTGAATTTCAAGGCCGCCGATGATAGGTAAAATGTCGTCATCAAACATTTTTGCAAGTTCAGTCGCATACCCTACTGACCATACTTGCTTCTTGTGCTCGTACCATTCCTTGTAAATCGCACTAAAGGAATTGTTGTTAGACGAAGCCTTTTTCGCCTTTACCGGATCGATGCCAACCGAGATGTCTTTCCTCGCAGTCCATGCCTTATCCCTTGCCTCCTGCAAAGTCATTAGCGGATATTTTCCTACGGTCAGGATTTTCTCCTTACCGTCAATCTTGTAGCGAAGCTGCCATACCTTTTTCCCTGACACAGGGACATAAAGGTACAGGCCATTACCATCGAGAAGGCGGTATGGTTTTTCTTTCGGCCTTGCTGCTTCAATCTGCTTAACGGTGAGCATGGGTAAAAATCCGGTGGGTAAAATTATTTTATCCACTTTTTACCCGTCATGGTGTGCGGCTGTCAACGATCTGACGCGAACCATGCCGAACTGTGAATCTACGGAAGGCTTGATATTCAAGGGATTTTGCGGACTGGTACGGATGGGAGCGAACTGATAAATGGTGTCCCCTGCAGGAATCGAACCTGCAATTAGCCCTTAGGAGGGGCTCGTTATATCCATTTAACTAAGAGGACAATGCGGCATGAGTATACCCGCTAATGCTCAGCGGGGTAAGTACACTGCCGCTCGATTGCTTAAACCCTCGCCATTTATGCCGGGTTTTTATCATTTTTCTTAATGTTTTCCGCACGTTCTGCTTTTTGGCGTGCTTCTGCTTTGCGCTTGTTGCTCATGTCGTTACGGATCTGTGCATGACTCATTAACGCGAAGATAAAGGTGCCGCCGCAGATGTTTCCTGCCAGAGTAGGTAGCGCGAAGGGCCAGATGAAATCGCTCCAGTGCAGCGTGCCGTTAAATACCAGATAGAGGATTTCTACAGAACCGACAACGATGTGGGTGGTGTCTCCGAGGGCGATAAGCCAGGTCATTAATATAATCACTACAATCTTTGCCGCACCCGCTGCAGGAAACATCCATACCATAGTGGCGATCAGCCAGCCGGAAATGATCGCGTTGGCAAACATCTCACTGGGGGTGTTCTTCATCACATCCATGCCGATTTTTACAAATGCATCGCGAGTTTCTTCATTAAAGATAGGCATATATTCAAATGCCCACGCCGCAATACCTGTCCCGAGAATATTCCCCAGCAGCACGACGCCCCATAACCGCATAAGTAAGCCGACGTTGCTCATTGTCGGTTTTTGCATGACGGGTAGTACCGCAGTCACGGTGTTTTCGGTAAATAATTGCTGGCGGGCCATAATGACGATAATAAAGCCAAAGGTATAACCGAGATTCTCCAGCAAGAAACTGCCCGGCACGCCTTCCAGTTCGACATGAAATATCCCTTTTGCCAGTAGTGAAGCGCCCATCGACAGACCCGCCGCAATGGCTGACCACAGTAGCGCCATTGCGTCGCGTTCCAGCTCTTTTTCACCATCCTGGCGGATATGTTCATGAATTGCCATCGCCCGGGAGGGGAGTCGGTCTTCATCTATTTCTATTTTTTTGCCGCGTTCTTTTTCTTCGCTCTCAACTTCAATTTCGTCGCTGTGTTGATCAATTTTGTCGTTGTCCATGGTCTCTTCTCTTGAATTAGCACGTATAGCTAAAGCGTAGCGGCTTTTTTGCTCGCAACTGGCGGGAGTTACTCTGAAAATGTAGAAAAGGCTGCGTTTGCCTTTTTCTGTTTCTATAGAATCAAGTAGCCTACAGGGCGGCGATTACCAGGCTATGATCAAATCAGCAAATCAGGGCGTCTGGACATCAGTTGACGTGCTGTTACAATCGCCCACACCTAAACAGGCGGATACGGTATCGTTCCGTCATGGATGGCAAACTGCATAAGCCATAAAAAAACAGGGAGACATTTATGAAGCTTCGCCTGTCGGCGCTTGCTCTTGGAACTACGCTTCTGGTGGGGTGTGCGAGTTCCGGTACAGATCAGCAAGGGCGTTCTGACCCGTTAGAAGGGTTCAACCGCACCATGTACAACTTCAACTTCAATGTATTAGACCCGTATATTGTTCGACCGGTCGCAGTCGCCTGGCGTGATTATGTTCCGCAACCGGCGCGTAACGGTTTGAGCAACTTTACCGGCAACCTTGAAGAACCTGCGGTGATGGTTAACTACTTCTTGCAGGGCGACCCTTATCAGGGGATGGTCCACTTTACCCGCTTTTTCCTGAACACTATTTTGGGGATGGGCGGCTTTATTGATGTTGCGGGGATGGCGAACCCGAAACTGCAACGGACTGAACCTCACCGCTTCGGTAGTACGCTTGGTCATTATGGCGTGGGGTATGGGCCGTACGTACAATTACCGTTCTACGGAAGCTTCACGCTGCGTGATGACGGCGGTGATATGGCGGATGGTCTTTACCCGGTACTTTCCTGGCTGACCTGGCCGATGTCCGTGGGTAAATGGACGCTTGAAGGTATCGAAACCCGTGCGCAACTGCTGGATTCCGACGGCCTGCTGCGTCAGTCGTCCGACCCATACATTATGGTGCGCGAAGCGTACTTCCAGCGTCATGATTTCATCGCTAATGGCGGCGAACTCAAACCGCAGGAAAATCCGAACGCGCAAGCGATTCAGGATGAGTTAAAAGATATCGATTCTGAATAAGAAACAAATAAAAAAGGTGAGTCGCAAAACTCACCTTTTTTGTTGTTATCCATCAATTACCACAAGTAAAAGGAGACAAACCAACAATGACCCGGACGAAATTATGTAAAAATACTGATGTTCGTCACTGACTGTTTCCGATATTCAGACGTTGAAAAATCAAAAAACTGGACAAATAATTTTAATTATCATCAAAATTAACACCCAACGCAGAGAGTTGTTTAATTTCACTTTGATATTTCATCTGGCGATTTTGAAGTCTTTTTTCAACTTTATCTTCGATTTCCTTAAACTGTTTATATTCATTTTGAGAGTTGTCAACGTCAACTTCGTTAGCGAATAAAGTAGAAATTATTTCTTTTACATTATCGCGTCTAAATTTTGCATCGTCCACTTGAAAATTGTATCTTATTGCTCGACCTAAACGTTTAAAAACTTCGTTAGGTTCTCTCAGTCTTTCCCCGTTGAGCTCGTTTACAACCTGATGATCGGAACCTGTTGCGAATGATTCTGCCATGATAGCTTTACTGCTTTCAAACCACGCTGAAGCATTCCTGGCGTTTTTACTACAATATTGGGTGAGACTATCACCATTAATACGAATTCCTCTTTGAATGTGGTAGTCGTCCTGATCGTAGTAACCGAGAGATAAGTAATCATTTCCGTTTTTATTTTTAATTACAATAGCGAGAGAGTCGCCTTTTTTATCTTTACCGTACCAGGTAAATAAGTCCGTTGGTTCGCTTTTCCCGCTCTCATCAAATTTCGTTACCGTATGTCTGAGTTTGTGCGATATTTTATCGAAGATAAAACCAGGATTTCCATCATATATTTCTTTTATTGCGCTGAAGATCATTTCCTTGTTATGGATATCATGAGTATTCTCTACTACATTTTTACTGATGATGGTTTGACCGACTTTTTTGTTTTCATCGTTCGCAGGTGATTTTGTTGGTTCTTGATTATGAATACCAATAATACCATCATCAGTATATTCAGCATTATTTATATCATCATGAGTCTTCTCAACTATGTTGTCATTAATGATAGTACGGACGAGTTCTTTGTCTTTATAGTTCGCAGATAATTTTATTGGTTCTTGGTTGTTGATACCAATAGTAATATAGTCTGTATCATTGGAGCCAATATCAATATAAGTAACTGAGGAATTATTGATAATTATTCTATCAGGTTCACCGGTTCCTCGTATGGCATTTTTTATAAGCTCAAGTAGATGTTTAATACAGGTACTTATTCCTTCCTTGCCATTAAAAAGGTTTTTGAACTCTTGTACTAATCCATTAACTTCATTATTGTTATTTTCATTGGTGGATTCTGTGTAAGTAGGGCAGGTATTGTTGATTGAAACAGATGGTAGCATGATTTTATTCCACGTTGATTGATTTGTTGCAAATATATATTACCTAATAAAATAGACTATCAAAAAACGCTCATTTATTTAGAACCTATCTTTAATTTGAGTGTATGAGCGCATAATAGCCAGGGTGGTTTGAGTATCCTGGAAATTCAGAAAAGTAAACTCATTGAGAAGGGCGAGCAGAATGCCTGATAATCTGTCTTTCCCTTCAGGCCTGTCTGTGGATAACGCTTACAAATTTGCAAGGGCAAGCTGACATCAGGCTGTTTGCAAAATTGTCTTATCTCAGGAGGCAAGCAATGAGGAAACTACTTTCGGTGAAGAGAGGGAGTTAAAGTCACCTGCATAGCAGGTGACTTTAACTAAGCTAACGCGTTATCAGAACGCGTAGTTAAAGTTCGTACCGAACAGCCAGGCTTTACCTTCAGACTCGAACTGATATGGGCCTTCGTTAATTTTCACGCTCTGGCCGTGCATATAAGAAACACCAACGTCGACTGAAGCATCTTTATTAAATGCGTAAGTCGTACCTGCACTCAGCCAGAAACGGTCCTGGTCCGGAATGGAGATAGAACGATTCTGTGCCGGAACTGGGCTGTCATCGAAGGCGATACCGGTACGGAAGGTCCAGTTATCATCGTAGTAATAAGTGGTACCCAACGCGATGCGGTAAGCATCTTTAAAGCCTTCATGTTTCTGGAACAGCGTGTCGCCACTCGTTGATGTCGCTTTCAGTTGCTGGAACTGACTCCAGCTGGTGTAAGCCAGGCTATAGTGAATTGCCCACTGCGGATCAACACGGTTATAACCCGACACTTCCCACATTTCAGGCAGGTTCAGCGTCAGATAACCCGACTGCGTTGCGCCACCTGTCGCGGTAGGAATTGGCAAACCGTAGTTATTAAAAGCCGGGTTAAGATCGCTGCTGTAGTTACCCTTGAAGTCAATTTTCACTTCAGAGCGGTAGGTCAATGCGTAGCGGTTGTTTTTATCCAGTTCGTACAGGATCCCGGCGTTCCAGCCAAAGCCCCACTGGTTACCGTTCAGGTGAGCGATTTTGGTATTACTGTCGATGCCGTTGGCGGTAGCTGCTAATGCTTGCCCCTGAGGAGTCTGCCAAGCAGGAGATTGCTTAATCTGACCAGCCACCAGTTGCCCCAGATCGCCTGCAAAACGTTCAATTTTCGCACGAGCGTAGACGGCGTTGAAACCGAGACCAAAGCTCCATGCATTATTTAAGCGATATGCACCGCTTAAGTTCAGGTTCATGGTTTCAAGGTCGGTTGTACCCCCGACAGAGCCGCCTGCATAAGTATCGTTAAACTCTGTTGCCAGGCCATAGTTAGAGGTAATAGAAGCCCCCCAACCAAATTGGTCGTTAATCGGTGCAACAAAGTGCATGTTCGGAACCCATGCCGTAGGCGCGATATTATCGGCTTTCAGGCTACGACCAGACGGAGACGTTCCGCTGATATTTACGTCCGGATCTATATAAACCGCACCCGCAGAAAATGTCGGGCGGTCAAACATGGTAATCAACGCGGGGTTACGGCTGACGTTACCTGCATCATCGGCAATAGCGCCTTCCCCTGAATAAGCCCGGCCCAGGCCAGAGGAAGAAAATTCGTTTAACTGAAAGCCTGCCGACCAGGCCTGGGTGGAGATAAGTGCCACTGCGACTGCGATAGCAGACTTTGTAAACAGGGTTTTCTGGCTCATGACCATAACCTCAATGATTTATTTTTATACAAACTATGTTACGTACTGTAACAGGAGCGCGAAGTGTAGGGTCTGAGGTACATCTTAGAAATCAGACCAGTGGCGAGAGTATAGGTCGGACCAGATGGAATGTTGCAAGTATGTTTCTATATTTTTTCAAATATGATCTAAGAAACGCGATCCAGCTGGCAAAATTTGGAGGTGGCGCACTCATGGATTCGGGTGAATTTTGTTTTAGATCATTTTTAAGTGTGATTTCGGTCACTTATCCGATTTTGCAGAATTAACAACTGGAGCAGCACTTTCCGGAAGCGTAAAATATCCCCAACGTTTATCTGGCACCTTAGGTGCACATACAGAGGAAATCAACGATGAGTAAATGTAGTGCTGATGAAACCCCGGTTTGCTGCTGTATGGATGTTGGCACCATTATGGACAACTCCGACTGCACCGCGTCTTACAGCCGCGTGTTTGCAAACCGCGCAGAAGCAGAACAAACGCTGGCGGCGCTGACTGAAAAAGCCCGTAGCGTGGAATCCGAACCTTGCAAAATCACCCCGACTTTCACTGAAGAGTCTGACGGTGTGCGCCTGGATATCGATTTCACTTTTGCCTGCGAAGCTGAAATGTTGATCTTCCAGCTGGGTCTGCGTTAATTCCTCTCGGGTATATACGCCCCTGTCAGTTCATGGCGGGGGCGTTTTTATTTTCTCTTCCTCTTTTCTCTCTGTGTCATAGCTCCCACTTTCCCTTTTCTCCACTTGGCTAAATGTAAAAAAATGGTTAAGACTATGATCAGGTCAGACCACTTTATTTATTTTTTTACAGGGGAGTGTTATGGGTCAGGTTTTACCGCTGATTACCCGCCAGGGCGATCGTATCGCCATTGTTAGCGGCTTACGTACGCCTTTTGCCCGTCAGGCGACGGCTTTTCATGGCATTCCCGCTGTTGATTTGGGGAAGATGGTCGTAGGCGAATTGCTGGCACGCAGCGAGATCCCCGCCGAAGTGATTGAACAACTGGTTTTTGGTCAGGTCGTACAAATGCCTGAAGCCCCCAACATTGCGCGTGAAATTGTTCTTGGCACCGGAATGAATGTCCATACCGATGCTTACAGCGTAAGCCGCGCTTGTGCTACCAGTTTTCAGGCGGTTGCAAACGTCGCCGAAAGCCTGATGGCGGGAACTATTCGTGCGGGGATTGCCGGCGGGGCAGATTCCTCTTCCGTATTGCCCATTGGTGTTAGTAAAAAACTGGCGCGCGTGTTGGTGGATGTCAACAAAGCCCGTACGATGAGCCAACGACTGAAACTTTTTTGTCGCCTGCGTTTGCGTGACTTAATGCCCGTACCGCCTGCGGTGGCGGAGTATTCCACAGGCTTGCGGATGGGCGACACCGCCGAACAAATGGCGAAAACCTACGGTATTACTCGCGAACAGCAAGATGCGCTGGCGCACCGTTCACATCAGCGTGCTGCTCAGGCATGGTCAGAAGGTAAACTCAAAGAAGAGGTAATGACCGCCTACGTTCCTCCTTATAAACAACCGCTCGCGGAAGACAACAATATTCGCGGCAATTCCACGCTTGCTGATTACGCAAAGCTGCGTCCGGCGTTTGATCGCAAACACGGGACGGTAACGGCAGCAAACAGTACACCGCTGACCGATGGCGCAGCGGCGGTGATCCTGATGACTGAATCGCGGGCGAAAGAATTGGGCCTGGTGCCGCTAGGATATCTGCGTAGCTACGCATTTACCGCTATTGATGTCTGGCAGGACATGTTGCTCGGCCCGGCCTGGTCAACGCCGCTGGCGCTGGAACGCGCTGGATTGACGATGGCCGATCTGACATTGATTGATATGCACGAAGCTTTTGCCGCCCAGACGCTGGCCAATATTCAGTTGCTTGGCAGCGAACGTTTTGCGCGCGACGTACTGGGGCGTGCACATGCCACTGGCGAAGTGGACGATAGTAAATTTAACGTGCTTGGTGGTTCCATTGCGTACGGGCATCCCTTCGCAGCGACTGGAGCGCGGATGATTACCCAGACATTGCATGAGCTTCGCCGTCGCGGCGGTGGATTTGGCTTAGTGACCGCTTGTGCTGCTGGTGGGCTTGGTGCGGCGATGGTTCTGGAGGCGGAATAATGGAAATGGCATCAGCTTTTACTCTTAATGTTCGTCTGGACAACATTGCAGTCATCACCATCGACGTTCCCGGTGAGAAAATGAATACCCTGAAGGCGGAGTTTGCCTCGCAGGTGCGCACCATTATTAAGCAACTTCGCGAAAACAAAGAATTACGTGGAGTTGTATTTATCTCAGCGAAACCGGACAACTTTATCGCCGGAGCAGACATCAACATGATCGGCAACTGCAAAACGGCGCAAGAAGCGGAAGAGCTGGCGCGGCAGGGGCAACAGTTAATGGCGGAGATTCATGCTCTGCCTGTTCCGGTTATCGCGGCTATTCATGGCGCTTGCCTGGGGGGCGGGCTGGAACTGGCACTGGCGTGTCATGGCCGCGTTTGCAGTGACGATCCTAAAACGGTGCTTGGCTTGCCGGAAGTTCAGCTTGGATTATTGCCAGGTTCAGGCGGTACTCAGCGTTTGCCGCGCCTGATTGGCGTCAGCACCGCGCTGGAGATGATCCTCACGGGCAAGCAACTACGGGCAAAGCAGGCTTTAAAACTGGGGCTGGTGGATGATGTCGTTCCGCACTCTATTTTACTGGAATCCGCCGTTGAGTTGGCAAAGCAGGATCGACTATCTTCCCGCCCGCTACCTGTACGCGAGCGCATTCTGGCGGGGCCGCTAGGTCGTGCACTGTTGTTCAAAATGGTCGGCAAGAAAACAGAGCAGAAAACTCAGGGGAACTATCCGGCGACAAAACGCATTCTTGAAGTCATCGAAACCGGATTAGCGCAAGGCACCAGCAGCGGCTATGACGCGGAAGCCCGTGCCTTTGGTGAACTGGCGATGACGCCGCAATCGCAGGCGCTGCGCAATATCTTTTTTGCCAGTACGGAAGTGAAGAAAGATCCCGGCAGTGATGCGCCGCCTGCGCCATTAAACAGCGTGGGGATTCTCGGTGGTGGCTTGATGGGGGGCGGTATTGCTTATGTTACTGCTTGTAAAGCGGGCTTGCCGGTCAGAATTAAAGATATCAACCCGCAGGGCATAAATCATGCATTGAAGTACAGCTGGGATCAGTTGGAGGGCAAAGTGCGCCGCCGACATCTCAAAGCCAGCGAACGTGACAAACAGCTGGCATTAATTTCGGGAACAACGGATTATCGCGGCTTTGCCCATCGTGACTTAATTATTGAAGCGGTGTTTGAAAATCTCGAATTAAAACAAAAGATGGTGGCGGAAGTAGAGGGAAATTGCGCCACTCATACCATCTTCGCTTCGAATACGTCATCTTTACCAATTAGTGATATTGCCGCTCACGCCTCGCGGCCGGAGCAGGTTATCGGTCTTCATTTCTTCAGCCCGGTAGAAAAAATGCCGCTGGTGGAGATCATTCCCCATGCGGGGACATCGGCGCAAACCATCGCTACAACGGTAAAACTGGCGAAAAAACAGGGAAAAACGCCAATTGTTGTGCGTGACAAAGCCGGGTTTTATGTCAATCGCATTTTAGCGCCTTACATCAATGAAGCTATCCGCATGTTGACTGAAGGTGAACGGGTTGAGCATATCGATGCCGCACTGGTCAAGTTTGGTTTTCCGGTGGGACCAATCCAACTTTTGGATGAGGTAGGAATCGACACCGGGACTAAAATTATTCCTGTACTGGAAGCCGCTTATGGAGAACGTTTTAGCGCGCCTGCAAATGTTGTTTCTTCAATTTTGAATGACGATCGCAAAGGCAGAAAAAATGGTCGGGGTTTCTATCTTTATGGGCCGAAAGGGCGTAAAAGCAAAAAACAGGTCGATCCTGCTATTTATCCGCTGATTGGCGCGCAAGGGCAGGGGCGACTCTCCGCACCGCAGGTTGCTGAACGGTGTGTGATGATGATGCTGAATGAAGCTGTACGTTGTCTGGACGAGCAGGTTATCCGTAGCGTGCGTGACGGGGATATCGGCGCGGTATTTGGAATTGGGTTTCCGCCGTTTCTCGGTGGCCCATTTCGCTATATCGACGCTCTCGGTGCGGCAGAAGTGGTTGCAATAATGCAACGTCTGACCGCGCGGTACGGTTCTCGTTTTACCCCTTGCGATCGTTTAGTTGAGATGAGCGAACGTGGGGAAAGTTTTTGGAAAACAACTGCAACTGACCTGCAATAAGAAGGTCAAAGTTATATGAATCCGCGCTGAATGGCTGAGTGTTGGTCAAAATGTAAACGCATATTGACTATACTTACGCCATTGAGGTAAAAAACAGCGTTTCATTCGGTGAATGGATAAGGCACAATGCCGGCCACCGTCGTGTTTCTCTGGTTTCAGATGAAACACGACGGGCGAATCTGGTTAACAAAAGCGGTGCAATATGCAAGTTTTTATCATGCGTCACGGCGACGCAGCCCTCGATGCCGCCAGTGATTCGGTTCGTCCTCTGACCACTAATGGTTGTGACGAATCTCGCCTGATGGCGAACTGGCTGAAAGGTCAAAAAGTGGAAATCGAACGTGTTCTGGTGAGCCCGTTCCTGCGAGCCGAGCAAACACTGGAAGAAGTGGCGGATTGTATGGACCTGCCTTCCAGTGTGGAAGTTCTGCCTGAGCTAACGCCCTGTGGCGATGTTGGTCTGGTCAGTGCGTATCTCCAGGCACTGACCAACGAAGGTGTCGAATCGGTACTGGTTATCTCCCACTTACCATTAGTCGGGTATCTGGTTGCCGAGTTATGTCCGGGCGAAACGCCGCCTATGTTTACCACTTCAGCGATTGCCAGCGTAACACTTGATGAAAGTGGAAACGGCCAATTCAACTGGCAGATGAGCCCGTGTAATCTGAAGATGGCAAAAGCAATTTAAAAGCTCATATGCCCGGTTGCGTACGCGTATACCGGGCAAATTTTTTCTGTCCTAATTGTGAATATATTTTACATATCACGAATTTTATTATCTTTCTTGTTATTGAATATTGTAATAACACAGTGGAATAATGGTTTTGTATCTTGAATATAAATTAATTAATTTAATCAAGAATGAATCTTAGCAATAAATAAATGCAAAATCATTATAAATTCTTTTAGTGGTTTTTATATCCAATTCATTCATATCGGTTATGAAATTTTTCTTTTTTTTGATGGCGCGCATGTATTTTTATTGAAAATCGAGAGGGATATTCTGGTTGTGTATTGATTAATTAAATCTACATAA
>NZ_JABWMS020000066.1:0-24207 GCF_013369155.2 Escherichia sp. 94.0001
ATATAACTATACCCCTCGTCATCCTTATCCAATGAATCAAGATGATTAATAAATTTATTTATACATCTAACTCGATGCTTTGAGAAATTACCCTCCCTGCCAACATATGCAGAGAATGAAAGTTCATTCTCTCCTGCCAGATAAAAAACATCTGCCTCTTCACAATTTAGCATCTTAGCAACTTCTGCTACTTGATAATGCGTACGAAATAGTTTCAAAGGAATGGTTTTATTAGCCATTACGATTCATTCCCTCAATAAAATCAGCATACCATTGCATCATTTCTCTGCGTCCTTCCAGATATTGAGCATGGTTATAAATTCCGCGAATAGAATTTTTATCTAAATGAGCAAGCTGGGTTTCAATCCATGCGCTGTTAAATCCTTTCTCATGCAGAATTGTACTCATTGTATGCCTGAAACCATGCCCCGTTACACGCCCTGCATATCCAATACGTTTAAACACCTGATTAATGCTTGCTTCACTCATAAATTTGCTAGGATCGTTGCGTCCAGGGAACATCAGCGGGTAGTTCCCAGTTAGTTCTTTCAAACATTTGAGATGGGATAATGCTTGTTTTGGCAACGGGACGATATGGCTCCTACGCATTTTCATACGTTCTTTTGGGATCTCCCACACCGCATTATCAAAATCCACCTCACGCCACTCACCTGCTCTTAGTTCTCCTGTTCTTAGACCCGTCAGGATAAGTAAATGTGCCCCCAACAATACAATTGGGCTTCCTGAATAAGCGTTAAGGGCAGTAAAGAACTCCGGCAGCTCGTTGGCTTTGAGGAATGGATAGTGGACTGCTTCATGTCCTTGCATCGCACTGGCAAGATCCGGTGCAGGATTGTAGATTGCTCTACCCGTTACGATGGCATAGCGGAAAACTTCACCGCATCGCTGACGGACTTTCTTCGCTTTCTCCATAGCACCTCGTGCTTCTATCAACCTCAGTACTTCAAGTAGTTCAAGGGGCTGAATATCGGCTATAGGCCTGTGTCCAATATGCGGGAAAATGTCTTTCTCAAACGCCTCAATTATGTCTGAAGCATAGCCCTCAGACCATTTGGGAGATTTCATTTTGTGCCACTCTAACGCCACTTCTCTGAATGGGTTAAGTGTCTCGTTCGCTGCGTTTAAAGCATGCTTCTTTGCTTTTTTCACTTCGCCAGGATCTTCACCAGCGACGAGTAGTTTCTTTGCGTCTTCGCGTTTTTGTCTGGCATCGGCGAGGGTGACTGTTGGATAGACACCAAAGGACAAGCGCTTCTCTTTACCAGCAAAACGGTACTTCATACGCCAGTAACGCGAGCCATTAGGTTCAACCTGAAGGTACAGGCCACCTCCATCAGATAGCTTATAGCTCTTCTCTTTTCCTTTAGCGGCTTCAACCTTGCGGGCATTCAGCATCATTGGGGGCACATTTCCTAGACCGAACAGAAGATGCCCCCGATTGTGCCCCCAATTGTATGTTGATTTCAAGAGATAGGGGTTGACGTCAAATGACGAAGAATTGCGTAATATCTATGTTTTTAAAGGGTTTTGTTGATTGGAGATGACTTGAAAATACTAAGGGATGGTGCCGATAATAGGAGTCGAACCTACGACCTTCGCATTACGAATGCGCTGCTCTACCAACTGAGCTATATCGGCCCTGAAAGGACATGTTCACGAGCGTGAATCACGGTGGACAAGGTTAAAACTAACCGGGCGATGCGTCAATGGCCTTGTGAATCAAATGGCTACTTTTGCATCACCCGGTTTTATTTATGCACGAATGGTGTAATCACCAATGCCGATCCACTTGTAGGTGGTCAGAGCTTCCAGCCCCATTGGGCCGCGCGCGTGGAGTTTTTGTGTGCTTACCGCAACTTCCGCACCCAGACCAAACTGGCCGCCGTCGGTAAACCGCGTAGAGGCGTTAACGTAAACAGCGGAGGAATCCACTTCGTTGACAAAACGCTGGGCATTACGCATATCGCGGGTCAGGATCGCATCGGAGTGTTGCGTACCGTGTTCACGAATATGGGCGATGGCATCGTCAAGATCGCTGACGATTTTGACGTTCAAGTCTAATGACAGGAACTCATCGTCATACTCTTCGGCTTTAACAGCCACCACCTTCGCGGGGCCTGCCTGCAACTGCGCCAGCGCAGTTGCGTCAGCGTGTAATGTCACGCCGCTTTCCGCCATTTGCTTGCTTAATGCGGGCAGGAAGCTATCTGCGATGTTTTTATTTACCAGCAACGTTTCTACCGTATTACACGTGCTCGGGCGCTGAGTTTTCGCGTTGACAATCACTTTCAATGCTTCAGCGATCTCTGCACTTTCATCAACGTAAATATGGCATACGCCTATACCACCTGTGATTACCGGAATCGTCGACTGCTCGCGGCACAGTTTATGCAACCCAGCCCCGCCGCGTGGGATCAGCATGTCGATGTATTTATCCATACGCAGCAGTTCACTGACCAGCGCACGGTCAGGATTATCAATCGCCTGCACGGCACCCGCCGGTAAACCGCAGGATTTCAGGGCGTCCTGAATCACCGCCACCGTTGCAGCGTTAGTGCGACAGGTTTCTTTGCCGCCACGCAGAATCACTGCATTACCGGTTTTCAGGCACAGCGAAGCGACATCAACCGTCACGTTCGGGCGCGCTTCATAAATCACGCCAATCACCCCCAGCGGCACGCGACGGCGTTCCAGGCGCAGGCCACTGTCCAGCACGCCACCATCAATCACCTGCCCCACCGGATCGGCGAGGTTACACACCTGGCGCACATCATCGGCAATGCTTTTCAGCCGTGCGGGCGTCAGTGCCAGGCGGTCAAGCATCGCTTCGCTAAGGCCATTGGCACGCGCGTCAGCAACATCCTGGGCGTTAGCATTGAGGATGCTTTCGCTTTGTGCTTCCAGTTCATCGGCGATTTTTTCCAGCACGCGATTTTTTTCGCGACTGGAGAGTTGCGCTAAATTATACGAGGCTTGCTTCGCGGCAATGCCCATTTGTTCCAGCATCGGCTGCTCCTTAACGGGTAATCATATCATCACGGTGAACGGCAACCGGGCCGTATTCATATCCCAGTATTGCATCAATTTCTTGCGAGTGGTGTCCGGCAATACGGCGTAATGCATCGCTGTTGTAACGACTGACGCCGTGGGCGATATCGCGACCTTCAAGGTTGCAAATGCGAATGACTTCACCACGCGAGAAGTTGCCGGTTACGCTTTTAATGCCTTTCGGCAACAGGGAGCTGCCGCGTTCAAGAATGGCGGCGGTTGCCCCTTCATCTACCGTGATTTCACCCGCAGGCGGCGCACCGAAAATCCAACGTTTGCGGTTTTCAAGCGGAGTCGCCTGGGCATGGAACAGCGTACCGACGGAAATACCTTCCATCACATCACCAATGACACCCGGCTTACTGCCCGCGGCAATAATGGTGTCGATACCCGCACGGCAAGCCACGTCAGCGGCCTGCAATTTAGTGCTCATGCCGCCGGTTCCAAGACCTGAAACGCTATCACCGGCAATCGCGCGCAGTGCGTCATCAATGCCATACACATCTTTAATCAGTTCTGCCTGCGGATTGCTACGCGGATCAGCGGTATACAAACCTTTTTGATCGGTCAGCAACAACAGTTTATCGGCACCCGCCAGAATCGCCGCCAGCGCCGAAAGGTTATCGTTATCGCCGACTTTAATCTCTGCAGTAGCGACAGCATCGTTCTCATTGATTACCGGAACGATGTTGTTATCGAGCAGCGCACGCAAGGTGTCGCGGGCGTTCAGGAAGCGTTCACGGTCTTCCATATCAGCACGAGTTAGCAGCATCTGCCCGACGTGAATGCCATAAATCGAAAACAGCTGTTCCCACAGTTGAATCAGTCGACTCTGCCCTACCGCCGCCAGAAGTTGTTTCGAGGCGATAGTCGCTGGCAGTTCCGGGTAACCCAGGTGCTCACGTCCGGCGGCAATCGCCCCCGACGTCACAATTACAATCCGATGCCCGGCGGCATGTAGCTGCGCGCACTGGCGAACAAGTTCAACGATATGGGCACGGTTCAGGCGGCGCGATCCGCCTGTTAGCACACTGGTGCCGAGTTTTACCACCAGCGTCTGGCTGTCACTCATGATTCTCTGCCATTCAATTTTAGGGAAAATGATATCAAACGAACGTTTTAGCAGGACTGTCGCCGGTTGCCAACCATCTGCAAGCAAAGCATGGCGTTTTGTTGCGCGGGATCAGCAAGCGTAGCGGCAGTTGTTTACGCTTTTATTACAGATTTAATAAATTACCACATTTTAAGAATATCATTAATCTGTAATATATCTTTAACAATCTCAGGTTAAAAACTTTCCTGTTTTCAACGGGACACTCCCGCTGAATATTCGCGCGTTAATTAAAATCAGGAATGAAAATGAAAAAGAGCACTCTGGCATTAGTGGTGATGGGCATTGTGGCATCGGCATCCGTACAGGCCGCAGAAATATATAACAAAGACGGTAATAAACTGGATATCTATGGCAAAGTTAAAGCCATGCATTATATGAGCGATAATGACAGTAAAGATGGCGACCAGAGTTATATCCGTTTTGGTTTTAAAGGCGAAACACAAATTAACGATCAACTGACCGGTTATGGTCGCTGGGAAGCCGAGTTTGCCGGAAATAAAGCAGAGAGTGATACTGCTCAGCAAAAAACGCGTCTTGCCTTTGCCGGGTTGAAATATAAAGATTTGGGTTCTTTCGACTATGGTCGTAACCTGGGGGCGCTGTATGACGTGGAAGCATGGACCGATATGTTCCCGGAATTCGGCGGCGATTCCTCCGCGCAGACCGACAACTTTATGACCAAACGCGCCAGCGGACTGGCAACGTATCGGAACACCGACTTCTTCGGCGTTATCGATGGTCTGAACTTAACCCTGCAATATCAAGGAAAAAACGAAAACCGCGACGTTAAAAAGCAAAACGGTGATGGCTTCGGCACGTCATTGACATATGACTTTGGCGGCAGCGATTTCGCCATTAGTGGGGCCTATACCAACTCCGATCGCACCAACGAGCAGAACCTGCAAAGCCGTGGCACGGGCAAGCGTGCAGAAGCATGGGCAACAGGCCTGAAATACGATGCCAATAATATTTACCTGGCAACTTTCTATTCTGAAACGCGTAAAATGACGCCAATCTCTGGCGGCTTTGCCAATAAGACGCAGAACTTTGAAGCAGTCGCTCAATACCAATTCGACTTTGGCCTGCGTCCATCGCTGGGTTATGTCTTATCGAAAGGGAAAGATATTGAGGGCATCGGTGATGAGGATCTGGTCAATTATATTGATGTCGGTGCTACATATTATTTCAACAAAAATATGTCAGCGTTTGTTGATTATAAAATCAACCAACTGGACAGCGATAACAAATTAAATATTAATAATGATGATATTGTCGCGGTTGGGATGACCTATCAGTTTTAATGGAGATTGCCGGATGCGGCGCATCCGGCACTTTTCACTCACGCGGTTAACTTCACCGGTTCATCACGAAAATCATCCGCCGGTTCCAGCTTCAGATTCAGTGTCGTCAGCAGTTCACGCAGCTTCTCATGAAACTCACGCAGGGTATGTTCCAGTCGCTCAACCACTTCGGCATCTTTTACCGGAACGTTCTTCCAGTCGCCTGCTTTATCGAACAGACCAAACTGGTAGCTGTAAGTAAAACGGGATTCCTGCGCTTCAAGCTCCATCCACCAACCCCAGAACTCACGCACTTCCGGCGCTGGTTTCACGTTGACGCATACAGCCAGACAATCGAAAAAGAATCGATTATCTTCGCACTTACCTTCACGAATATAGGGGCCTAGTGCGGTAAATTTTTTGATCAATCTGCTCTTCGGGTGTCCACTCGGTAACGTCATTGCGATCTCCTGTTGTGATGCACCTGTTTTACCAAACTGGTAAAATTTAGCAAATTTTTAACACAATCGTTTTTCGATCCAGCTCGTGATTTCCTGAAGACCTTTGTCAAAATTCCGATACACCGGATTAAATGGAATCTCTAACAATTTACCATCAGCAGATGATGAGGTGATTAAGCGTGAGTCCTCTTCCGGGCTGAACGGATCGTTCTTCCAGTAGCCTGATAACATTGGCGTCGGGCAGCGACGGCCCAGCAATCCTTGCACTTTTAATGAATAACGATTCAGTTCCACACGCAACGCTTCATCGGAAGCATCATGCATCCCCAAACGACTCGCCAGAACGTCAAGATACATTTCCGGCACCTGTTGCTGGCACTTAAAATCACTCAACAGGGTATGAACTACCGGACCAAGACAAGCAACCGCTTTCAGACGCGGCGATTCAAGATATGCCAGACGCACAGCAACGTTAGCGCCAAAACGGAAACCAAAGGCCGCGACACGGGTGTGATCCACCCACGGGACGTTAGGCAGCGCCTTTAAGACGTGCTGATGCAACAGGCTGGAGTCCTGAGTGAGCTTCCATTTTGAAGAAAAGCCCACCGACGGCATATCAATAGTCAGCATCGCAATGCCGCGCGGGGCAAAATAACGTTCATACAGACTGTAATAATCCGTCTGCATCGCATCCAGACCACCACACATTAATACCGTCGGGAACGGGCCATCGCCTTTCGGCATATGCAAAAAGCCGGTGATGGGCGCACCGCCTGGTACGGTAAACTCCATCTGCCGCATCGTGCCCGGCAGACGTTGGGCGGCCTCTTCATAGGCACGGTTTGACAAAGCCTGCGCTTGCTCGGCCAGGTCATCCCCTTTCAGATGAGGATAGGCGGCAATGTTGTACAACGTGGCCGCATGCAGCCAGTGACGACCACTGAGTTGTGGATCTTCTTCCGCACAAGCTTTTTGTTGCCACACCATCGCCTGGGTGGCCCATTCATAAATCCAGTTGCCGCCGCGGTAGCCAATCACCGTATCGTATAAATCATCGTCGGTACGTTCGGCATCGCTCATCACAATACGCGCCTGGACGTCGAGGATTTCACGTGGGTCAATGCCGCGCCAGATCCACATCAGACGGTTAATCATGCGATACCAGTGAGGGATGGTTTTACCATCAAGGGCCGACTGCACAGGCGGTTGTGCGCCGTGATTAAAGCGGCGGACTAGCGTCGAGGTTTCAGGATGTTTAAAGCGGGGTTTGAACAGGGTTTCGCTCAGGTTTGCCTGTGTCATGGATGCAGCCTCCAGAATACTTACTGGAAACTATTGTAACCTGCCTGAAGTTAAAAAGAACAACGCCCGGCAGTGCCAGGCGTTGAAAAGATTAGCGACCGGAGATTGGCGGGACGAATACGACGCCCATATCCCACGGTTGTTCAATCCAGGTATCTTGTGGGATATCAACAACATAATCATCAACCAGCGGACGACCTGCCGGTTTAGCGAAGATGGTGACAAAGTGCGCTTTTGGATACATTTCACGAATCGCAACCGCAGTACCGCCGGTATCCACCAGATCATCAATAACGATGAAGCCTTCGCCATCGCCTTCTGCGCGTTTCAGCACTTTAAGCTCGCGCTGGTTGTCGTGATCGTAGCTGGAAATACAAACGGTATCGACATGACGAATACCCAGTTCACGCGCCAGTAACGCACCCGGTACCAGACCGCCACGGCTTACGGCAATAATGCCTTTCCATTGTTCAGAAGGCATCAGTCGGCTTGCGAGTTTACGTGCATGGATCTGCAACATGTCCCAGGTGACGATGTATTTTTCGCTCATGTGAAGTGTCCCAGCCTGTTTATCTACGGCTTAAAAAGTGTTCGAGGGGAAAATAGGTTGCGCGAGATTATAGAGATCTGGCGCACTAAAAACCAGTATTTCACATGAGTCCGCGTCTTTTTACGCACAGCCTCTCCCTGACGCGGGATAAAGTGGTATTCTCAAACATATCTCGCAAGCCTGTCTTGTGTTGACAACATTTTCTGCTAACCCTGTGACCTGCAATACTGTTTTGCGGGTGATCGACAAGGAGACTTAACGTGTCTGAACTGTCTCAATTATCTCCACAGCCGCTGTGGGATATTTTTGCCAAAATCTGTTCTATTCCTCACCCGTCCTATCATGAAGAGCAACTCGCTGAATACATTGTTGGTTGGGCAAAAGAGAAAGGTTTCCATGTCGAACGCGATCAGGTAGGTAATATCCTGATTCGTAAACCTGCTACCGCAGGTATGGAAAATCGTAAACCGGTCGTCTTGCAGGCCCACCTCGATATGGTGCCGCAGAAAAATAACGACACCGTGCATGACTTCACTAAAGATCCTATCCAGCCTTATATTGATGGCGAATGGGTTAAAGCGCGCGGCACCACGCTGGGTGCAGATAACGGCATTGGTATGGCCTCTGCACTGGCGGTTCTGGCTGACGAAAACGTGGTTCACGGCCCGCTGGAAGTGCTGCTGACCATGACCGAAGAAGCCGGTATGGACGGGGCGTTCGGCTTACAGAGCAACTGGTTGCAGGCTGACATTCTGATTAACACCGACTCCGAAGAAGAAGGTGAAATCTACATGGGTTGTGCTGGGGGTATCGACTTCACCTCCAACCTGCATTTAGATCGTGAAGCCGTTCCGGCTGGTTTTGAAACCTTCAAATTAACCTTAAAAGGTCTGAAAGGCGGTCACTCCGGCGGTGAAATCCACGTTGGCCTGGGTAACGCGAACAAACTGCTGGTGCGCTTCCTGGCGGGACATGCAGAAGAACTGGACCTGCGTCTTATCGATTTCAACGGCGGCACACTGCGTAACGCCATCCCGCGTGAAGCCTTTGCGACCGTTGCTGTCGCAGCTGATAAAGTCGACGCCCTGAAAACGCTGGTGAATACCTATCAGGAGATCCTGAAAAACGAGCTGGCAGAGAAAGAGAAAAATCTGGCCTTGTTGCTGGACTCTGTTGCGAACGATAAAGCTGCCCTGATTGCGAAATCTCGCGATACCTTTATTCGTCTGTTGAACGCCACCCCTAACGGTGTGATCCGCAACTCCGACGTAGCAAAAGGCGTGGTTGAAACCTCACTGAACGTCGGTGTCGTGACCATGACCGACAACAACGTAGAAATTCACTGCCTGATCCGTTCTCTGATCGACAGCGGTAAAGACTACGTGGTGAGCATGCTAGATTCGCTGGGTAAACTGGCTGGCGCGAAAACCGAAGCGAAAGGCGCATATCCTGGCTGGCAGCCGGACGCTAATTCTCCGGTGATGCATCTGGTACGTGAAACCTATCAGCGCCTGTTCAACAAGACGCCGAACATCCAGATTATTCACGCGGGCCTGGAATGTGGTCTGTTCAAAAAACCGTATCCGGAAATGGACATGGTTTCTATCGGGCCAACCATCACCGGTCCGCACTCTCCGGATGAGCAGGTTCACATCGAAAGCGTAGGTCATTACTGGACACTACTGACTGAACTGCTGAAAGAAATTCCGGCGAAGTAATTTTTTGATTTGCTGCCGGATGGCGTTTGATCGTCTTCCGGCAGTTTCATCCTTTCTTATCCTTCGATAAAAGCCATCCCTGTAAACGTCCGTCGCGGGTTGCCACGTTCAATCTGGTGATGGAACATTCGCCGCTGCGATTTCAGCGCCGCACTATTTTCCTGTTGCTGTTGCTCCAGCTTCCAGGCAATCAGCAATCGCGCCAGCCGTTTGTTGGCATGTTGGCTGCGCTCTGACTGAACCTTCACGCTAATCCCGGATGCCAGATGCGTGGCGCGTACCGCCGAGTCGGTTTTATTGACATGTTGACCGCCCGGCCCCGACGAACGCAGCGTCTCATAACGGATTGCATCCGATTGTTCCTGCTCATCAGCGGTAAAACGCCCAATGCCCAGAAACCAGTTTTTGCGCCCATGATGAGGCCGATACGGGCTTGGGCAAATCCACTGAATAGTGCCGCACCAACTTTCGCTTAATGCCCATGCGTTATCGCCATCCAGAGAAATCAGCGCCGAACGCAGCGTGTCAGAGTAGCGGCCCGTTTCTGTTTCCAGCACCGTTACCGCGACGTCTTGTCGGGTAGCTTCTTTAATCAACCTGTCCAGCGCCTTTTTCACTGCGAGACAACATTCTTCCGGTCCCTGAGCTGAGGAGAGTTGCAGCAAGATCATCCTTTTTTCCCTCCACTGTTTTTGAGCGTCAGCACCGGACGCAGTCGCGCGACAGGAATAATTAAACCGGCCTGCACCAGACATTGCACCACACTTTCAGCCGATTTATAGGCTTGTGGCGCTTCTTCAAAGATGAGTTGTTTATCGCGACAAATTACCCGACTGCCAAGTTCAGTACGTGAGAGTTGCGTCGCCGTGTATTTCGCTGCCAGACGCCCTTTACACTCGGAGCGCCCCCATTTACGCCCTGCCCCATGCGCCAGCGAGTGGAGCGTTTTTTCGTTCGCAACAGGCTTAACCAGCCAGGAGTAATCACCGCGTGAACCGGGAATAATCACCAGACCGTTGTCATCCGGCGTAGCCCCTTTACGGTGTAACCATCCTTGTTGATCGCCGATTCGACATGCGCTGACAAAGTTATGCGCCACATCCAGAACCGAATTTCCGTTGGCCTTAACTTGTTGCATTATGCGCAAAGCGATCAGCTGGCGATTAATACGCGCAAACGCCAGCGCATCATCATGTTCCGCAATATAACTTAGCGCGTCGTCACTGCCTTCCGGCAAACCATGATGCGAAAACGAGGCAATATGCCGCTGTAAAATAGACTGCCCTAAACCACGCGAGCCGCTATGGACCAGCAGTTGCAGATGCTGCGCATCCAGACCTGACAGTGCAAACAGTTCCGCGTCGATGATTTGATCAATCTGTTGCAGTTCTGCAAAGTGGTTACCGCCACCGATAGAGCCAAGCGCGCAGCGCCACGGATGCTGTGCAAACGCTGACGGCAGGTTTTCCTCCAGCCAGCTTTCTTCAGCAACGTCATCCAGCGCAGATAATCGCTTTTCAAACTTATCGGCGTTGTATTTACGCGCGAGAATATCTGTTTGCCATAGCGCCATACCGCAGCCGATATCATTGCCGACCAGTGCCGGGTAAAAACGGCCTACGGAGAAGAACGCTGCGCCAATCGGATAGCCGCGTCCTGGGTGTAAATCTGGCATCCCTACTACGCGTTGCATGTCGGGTAAATTTGCCGTGGTGTGTAATTGTTGGATCGCTGAACTCTCGATCCACAGGTCATCAGATGCGATGGTAAATACCGCATCGGATAAGGGACGAATATATTTGCCCATGTACCATTCCATTTATACTCGTCATACTTCAAGTTGCATGTACTGCGACTGCGTTCGTTCACCCCAGTCACTTACTTTAGTAAGCTCCTGAGGATTCACTCGCTTGTCGCCTTCCTGCAACTCGAATTATTTAGAGTATATAAATATAAAAATCAGGAAATGGCAGACGAATCCAGGGCAAGAAAAAAAGAATTAATCCTGGAAAGGTCTGCAAAGAGTCATTGATAAAGGATTTGTCATGATTTACCTCCTTGCAGTTTGTGGAATAAGAAAACGCGCACATACTAGGCGGGCGTTATTTTCATTGCAAGCTGGATTTAATGTTGCGGTTTATATCGCATATGAAAATTAGTAAACCACGCTCCCCGGCATTCAACGCGCTGCTGCTTAACTGTCTGAAAACCATAACGTTCAAAAAAGGGTTTTGCGGTTATGCTGGCATCTACCGTTAGTTCGGATTCAGACTTAATCAAAGGTTTTAACAAAGCGCTGGCAACCCCACGGCGGGTGTATTCAGGGTCAACAAATAACATATCGATATAATGTTCAATGCGGGAAATAAAACCAACCGATTGTGCATTAATGACTGCAACCCGCACTTGTGATTTCGCGAGTTTATCTTTCCAGAGAGATTCGTCAATCTGCGCCCAGGCGGCAATTTGTTGTGGTGAATAATGCTGACTGGCGGTCATCGTAACCGCTCTAATGAAAATAGCGCATAGTTGCTGAAAATCGCAAGGCTGATAGTTTCTTATTTGTATGTTATTCATAATCCCAGCACCAGTTGTCTTTCCATTTGCGGATCCAGCAACGTCACATGCAGCCCCACCAGCCGCACACCGCGCCCGCCACGGCGTTCATCCCAGGTTTTACGCGCAGTGGCGATCAAGTCAGCTTTATTCAGCCGCGGCCAGACGTGTTCCTGGGTGGTTTGCTGAAAATCGTCGAACTTTAATTTCACCCCCTGGCGGGCAATCAGTAAATCAGGTTTTACCTTTGCCAGACGACGTTCAAGTTCCGGGTACAACCGCTCGATGATCGCTTCACATTCAGACCAGTGATGAATATCTTCCGCCATGGTGCGTTCTACACCGACGGATTTTCGCAACCTTTCGCTGTTAACGTCGCGCTCGTCAATGCCCTGGCTACGCTCCCACAAAATGCGGCCAAATTTGCCAAAGCGTTTAAGCAACGTCACCAGATCACACTTTTGTACATCGCCACAGGTTCGTAGCCCCATCGCTTCCAGTTTTGCCGCCGAGACTTTGCCGACACCGGGAATTTTTGCCAGCGGTAAGGTTTGCAGAAATGCCGGAACTTCTGCCGGCGTAATCACAAACTGACCGTTGGGTTTATTCATGTCTGAGGCGATTTTGGCGAGAAACTTGACCGGCGCAACGCCCGCAGACGCCGTCAGTTGCAGCTCGTTGAAGATCGTCTGGCGGATTTCCTGAGCGATAAGGGTCGCAGAGCCGTGGCAATGGACACTATCGGTGACGTCGAGATAGGCTTCATCCAGTGACAGCGGCTCAATACGCGATGTGTAGCGAGAGAAGATTTCGCGGATATGATTTGACGCTTCTTTGTAGGCGTCAAAGCGCCCTGGAAGCAAGGTGAGATGCGGACACAGTTTGAGCGCCATGCCGGTTGGCATTGCGCTACGCACGCCAAATTTACGCGCGGGATAATTGGCGGTGCTGATCACCCCCCGGCGTTCGCGGCTGCCGCCAATAGCAATAGGGATATCGCGCAGGGCGGGATTGTCGCGCATCTCCACCGCGGCGAAAAAGCAGTCCATATCCACATGAATGATTTTACGCATTGCTCACCTCTCAATACTGGTAAAGTATACAGTGATTTCAGAGTTTGAGAAATGCGTAAAGATTCAGCATTTAACGCGTTCGCTGCGAAAGCACCTGCTGCTTATCCAGCTTTTTCACCAGCGGCTGCACCACCTTATCCCCATGCTGACCAAAATATTGATACAACGTATCGGACGCGCTTTTGGTGAGCACCATAATCTCAATGCGCCGGTTACCCGCGCTTTGTGGGTTTTTGGCATACAGCAGCATCTGGTCCGCCATCGCGCTTACCTGCATCACTTTATCTTCCGGCATCCCGGCGTCTTCCAGCACCCGACGGGCCGAGAGCGCGCGGTCACCCGAAAGGTTCCAGTTGTTGTAGATATTGCTTTTATAGGCCATCGCATCGGTATGCCCGGTAATAATAATTTTGTTGTCGAGCGAGTCGAATACCGGCGCGAGTTCCACCAGCAGCGTTTTAAAGAACGGCATAATCTTCGCGCTGCCGCGTTCAAACATATTGCGGTTCTGGTCATCTTTAATCAGCACGCGTAATCCCTGCGGGACAATCTCCATCTCCAGATTGGCTTCCATATGCGCATCGCGGGCGATGGTGTTGATACTGGTCGCCAGCTCGCCAAGCTCAGTGGCGGACTTCTTCTTCAGTAGCGCCGTTTTCTCGTTGACGTCGCGGGCTTTTTTCTCCGTCTCTTCCGGCACCGCCACGGTGGCAGGTTTCAGCGGATGCGTCGGGCTGATTTTATTTAACGGCGATAGCCCGCCGCCATTGAAAATCGACTGCCCGTGCAGCGCGGCGATAATGCTTTCACGCTCAGATTTACTGACACTGTTGACAATCAACTTTATTGTCGTCACCAAAGGGGCTGAGCGTATTTCCGAGGTTTCTGCCCGCTTTACCCTGGACGCGATGCCCGGCAAGCAAATGGCGATTGACGCCGATCTTAACGCCGGGTTGATCAACCAGGCGCAGGCGCAGACCCGCCGCAAAGATGTTGCCAGCGAGGCCGATTTCTACGGCGCGATGGACGGGGCATCGAAGTTTGTGCGCGGGGATGCCATCGCCGGGATGATGATTCTGGCGATCAACCTGATTGGCGGCGTTTGTATCGGGATCTTCAAATACAACCTGAGCGCCGATGCCGCCTTCCAGCAATATGTGCTGATGACCATCGGCGACGGCCTGGTGGCGCAGATCCCGTCCCTGCTGCTTTCCACCGCGGCGGCGATTATCGTCACCCGCGTCAGCGACAACGGCGATATTGCCCATGACGTGCGCCACCAGTTGCTGGCAAGCCCGTCGGTGCTCTACACCGCCACCGGGATTATGTTCGTGCTGGCGGTGGTGCCGGGAATGCCGCACTTCCCGTTCCTGATGTTCAGCGCCCTGCTTGGTTTTACCGGCTGGCGAATGAGCAAACGCCCGCAGGCGGCGGAGGCGGAAGAGAAAAGCCTCGAAACGCTGACCCGCACCATCACTGAAACCAGCGATCAACAGGTCAGTTGGGAAACCATTCCGCTGATCGAGCCCATCAGTTTAAGCCTCGGTTACAAGCTGGTGGCGCTGGTGGACAAAGCGCAGGGCAACCCGCTCACCCAGCGTATTCGCGGCGTGCGGCAGGTGATTTCCGACGGCAACGGCGTGCTGCTGCCGGAGATCCGCATTCGGGAAAACTTCCGCCTCAAGCCCAGCCAGTACGCCATTTTCATCAACGGCATTAAGGCTGATGAAGCGGATATTCCGGCGGATAAACTGATGGCCCTGCCCTCCAGCGAAACCTACGGCGAGATTGACGGCGTGCTGGGGAACGACCCGGCGTACGGGATGCCGGTGACCTGGATTCAGCCCGCGCAGAAGGCGAAGGCGCTGAATATGGGGTATCAGGTGATCGACAGCGCCAGCGTAATTGCCACGCATGTGAATAAGATTGTGCGCAGCTATATTCCTGATTTGTTTAACTATGACGATATTACTCAGCTGCATAACCGTTTGTCGTCAATGGCACCGCGCCTGGCAGAGGATTTGAGTGCGGCGCTGAATTACAGCCAGTTGCTGAAAGTGTACCGGGCACTGCTGACCGAAGGCGTTTCCCTGCGCGATATCGTCACCATCGCCACCGTGCTGGTCGCCAGTAGCACCGTCACCAAAGATCATATTCTGCTGGCGGCCGATGTGCGCCTGGCACTGCGGCGCAGCATTACCCATCCGTTCGTTCGCAAGCAGGAGCTGACGGTGTATACGCTGAATAATGAGCTGGAAAATCTGCTGACCAACGTGGTGAATCAGGCGCAACAGGCCGGCAAAGTGATGCTCGATAGCGTGCCGGTTGACCCAAATATGCTCAACCAGTTCCAGAGCACGATGCCGCAGGTGAAGGAGCAGATGAAAGCGGCAGGTAAAGACCCGGTGCTGCTGGTGCCGCCGCAGCTGCGCCCGTTGCTGGCGCGTTATGCGAGGTTATTTGCGCCGGGGTTGCATGTGCTGTCGTATAACGAAGTGCCAGACGAGCTGGAGTTGAAGATTATGGGGGCGTTGATGTAGGTATCCGGCATCGGTGCACAATTGCCGGATGCGGCGTGAACGCCTTATCCGGCCTACTGTTAAAGCACAGATTTGTAGGCCGGATAAGCGTAAGCGCATCCGGCATCTGCGCACAACCGCCGGATGCGGCGTAAACGCCTTATCCGGCCTACGGTTGGGTGCAGTTTGTAGGCATGATAAGACGCGCCAGCGTCGCATCAGGCATCGGTGCACAATTATAAAATGATACGCTCTCCGGCACTAAAATCCGTTACGTCCCCCGCCCAATCGATGGGATATAACCCTTTCGCGACATCACGATGGAACGTTGAGAATGGCCAATCACTTACCTGCTTTACCCAGCCATGTTTTACTGGATTTATATAAATATAATCAACATGATGGCGATAATCTTTGGTGTTGCGGATGGCATGCTCCCAAAAACGCGGTTGCCAGATATTTTTCAATCCGCAAACATGGGTGAATTGCTTTTTAATCTCCCGCCAGCGCGAGGAAAAATCATCATCGCTTTCGGGTAATGTCCAGATACAGTGCATATGCTCCGGCAAAACGACCCAGGCGTTAATTTCAAAAGGCCTGTCTCGCTTAACGTTAATAATGGCGTTACGGAGCATCTGTAACTGAGCGGTCAAAAGTTGGCTTTGACGATTCCGTAAATTTACCGTGAAAAACCATGTTCCCCCCTTTATATAAAAACGACGATATTCAGACATAGCGACTCCTTTTTCTCAACGGTAAGAAGAAAAGGAAAAGTCGACAATGCGGGTGTGTTATATCGGGAAAGCGGCTCGCAAAATATTCGCAGACTCGTAGGCATGATAAGACGCGCCAGCGTCGCATCAGGCATCGGCGCATAACCGCCGGATGCGGCGTACACGCCTTATCCGCCCTACAAAATCGTCTCTTCCGTCAAAATCCTGCGCGCGCCCAAAAAGTGATCCTGCCAGAAAGGTTCGGCTAATTGGCTTATCCGAATGGTTTCCCCCGTGCGCGGCGACTCAATAAACTGACCATCGCCCAGATACACGCCCATATGATCGGCAATCTCGCGGCTGTGGATATGGAAAAACAGCAAATCGCCCCGGCGCAGGTCGTTGTTCGCCACAATCGTTGCCCGGTGGTAGTGGTACATCTCATTGGCCGTGCGCGGGAGTTTCGTCTCGAGGATCTTGTTGTAGGCATAAAAAACTAACCCGCTGCAGTCGAAGCCTTTATCAGGCCGCGTACCTCCCCAGACGTAAGGCTTACCAAGCTGCTGCTCCAGACGGTGAATCGCTACTTCGGTGATGTTATGCAGATGGTCGCTGCTTAAGAAATGGTTGTTTTCCGCCAGCGCCTGCCAATGTTTATCGCTCAACTTCAACGGTGCAGGGAACCACTCAGGATGCTGTTTTATCTGCTCCCGGTTGTGCTGGCGCAGCGCCCTTCTGCTTTCGGCATTGCCTTCCACAATATAGCTGGCCTGTTTTTTCAGATGGGTTTGGTACTGTTTTAATAAACGCGCACGGTTTTGCATCCGCTGGCGGGCGGCGTAGCTGAAAGAGATATGTGATGCGCTGGCGCTGGCGAGTAAAGGGAGCAAAACGCATAACGAAAACACGCCTGGATGCAGAAATCTGCCGTGAAAGAACGAAGACATGAAGGACATAAACCGGCTGAATGAAGGTGAGAATTTTAAAAGACCGGAGGAGTAAACGGGATTATTAATTGCTTATTTGCATATTACTATTGAGGTTTCATAATCTTAGGAAATAAATGATACATGCGCTTTTCGGACTAATGAAAACTGCCCTTGTGCTAAATTTGTAAACCCTGCGCCGACAGGCTTGCGTAAAACTCTTTTGGTGATAATGTGAGCCTTCCAAATCCAGACTATTCCGATTTGGGATCCATTTTGCCGTCCTGGCGTGTGTAACCGTTTTATCAAGGAATAAGCAGTATGCGTAAAATCGCATTAATTCTTGCGATGTTGTTGATCCCGTGCGTTTCGTTTGCCGGTTTGCTGGGCAGCAGTAGCTCGACCACGCCAGTGAGCAAAGAGTATAAGCAGCAGTTGATGGGCTCCCCTGTCTACATCCAGATCTTCAAGGAAGAGCGCACCCTCGATCTCTACGTCAAAATGGGTGAGCAATATCAACTGCTCGACAGCTATAAAATCTGTAAATATTCCGGCGGCTTAGGGCCTAAACAGCGTCAGGGAGATTTCAAAAGCCCGGAAGGGTTTTATAGCGTCCAGCGTAATCAGTTAAAACCAGACAGCCGTTATTACAAAGCGATTAATATTGGTTTCCCCAATGCCTATGACCGTGCACATGGTTATGAAGGGAAATACCTGATGATTCACGGCGATTGTGTTTCCATCGGCTGCTACGCAATGACCAATCAGGGTATTGATGAGATCTTCCAGTTCGTTACTGGTGCGCTGGTGTTTGGTCAGCCGAGCGTGCAAGTGAGTATTTACCCGTTCCGCATGACCGACGCCAATATGAAGCGCCATAAATATTCCAACTTTAAGGACTTCTGGGAGCAACTGAAGCCGGGTTACGACTACTTTGAGCAAACCCGTAAGCCACCAACCGTTTCTGTGGTCAATGGCCGTTACGTCGTCAGCAAACCGTTGAGCCATGAAGTGGTGCAGCCACAGCTGGCATCAAACTACACGCTCCCCGAGGCAAAATAAGCGCCATTCGCCTGGCATAATCTTTTGCCAGGTTTCATTGCCCGTCAGCGGCTGTGTCGCAATCACCGTGACCACATCATTCGGTGTGGTCTGCGAGCTGAAGTCGATTTCCACATCCTGATCCAGCAACGTTGCCACGCCAAACGGCGCGCGGCGGGTGATCCAGTGCAGATTGGTCGAGCAATACGCCATTACATAGCGTCCGTCCGAAAGTAGCATGTTGAAAACGCCCTTCTGCCGCAGTTCATCCGCCAGTGAGGCGATATATTTAAACACTGCCGCCATGTTGCCCGGTGTGCGTGGGTAACGCTGCGTTAATTTATGCAGCAGCCAGCAAAAGGCTTTTTCGCTGTCGGTTTCACCTACCGGGCGGAAGTTGCCGGTTTCCAGTGACTTGTACCCCGTCAGTTGCCCGTTATGGGCATAAGTCCAGTTGCGTCCCCATAACTCGCGGGTAAACGGATGAGTATTTTCCAGTGCCACCTCGCCCCGATTCGCCTGGCGAATATGAGCAATTACCGAGCAGGATTTGATTGGATAGTCCTGGACCAGTTTGGCGATAGGGGAATTAAAGCTGGGTTGCGGATCTTTAAATGTGCGACAGCCTTTACCTTCGTAAAAGGTAATGCCCCAGCCATCTTTATGTGGCCCGGTTCCACCACCACGCTGCACCAGACCGGTGAAACTAAAGCAGATATCGGTAGGGACGTTAGCGCTCATCCCGAGCAATTCGCACATGGGTAACCTCCACAACAGCGGGAGCGCATGGCCCCCGGCGAAGATTGATTTAAGAATTTTCAGGTCGGATGCGGCGTGAACGCATTATTCGGCCTACGGTTCGGGTACAGATTTGTAGGCATGATAAGACGCGTCAGCGTCGCATCAGGCATCAGCGCACAAGTGCCGGATGCGGCGTAAACGCCTTATCCAGCCTACGCCAGACTTACTTAACCATCTCTTTTTCAATTAACTGGATCAGGATATGGATCACTTTAATGTGGATCTCCTGAATGCGGTCGGCATAACCAAAGTGCGGTACGCGAATTTCGATATCCGCTGTGCCAGCCATTTTACCGCCGTCTTTACCGGTCAGGGTGATCACTTTCATCCCCTTCTCACGCGCCGCCGCGATCGCTTTGATCACGTTTGCAGAGTTACCGGAGGTGGAGATCCCCAGCAGTACATCGCCTTCGCGACCTACCGCTTCAACGTAACGGGAGAAAATATCATTGAAACCAAAATCGTTACCGACGCAGGAAATATGACTAACGTCAGAAATGGCAATCGCCGGGTAGCCCGGACGGTTTTCACGGTAGCGACCGGTCAACTCTTCGGCAAAGTGCATAGCGTCGCAATGGGAGCCGCCGTTGCCGCAGGAAAGCACTTTGCCACCGGCTTTAAAGCTGTCTGCTAACAGGACCGCCGCGCGCTGAATGGCGTGAATATTGGCGTCATCTTTTAAAAAGTTAGCCAGCGTTTCCGCCGCTTCGTTCAGTTCGTTACGAATAAGATCCTGGTACATGAGGATATCCTTCAGCATAAATGTAATAGACAAAATGCAGTGTACCGGATACCGCCAAAAGCGAGAAGTACGGGCAGGTGCGATGACCAGGACTTTTTGACCTGAAGTGCGGATAAAAACAGCAACAATGTGAGCTTTGTTGTAATTATATTGTAAACACATTGCTAAATGTTTTTACATCCACTACAACCATATCATCACAAGTGGTCAGACCTCCTACAAGTAAGGGGCTTTTCGTTATGATGATTTTGAGTATTCTCGCTACGGTTGTCCTGCTCGGCGCGTTGTTCTATCACCGCGTGAGCTTATTTATCAGCAGTCTGATTTTGCTCGCCTGGACAGCCGCCCTCGGCGTTGCTGGTCTGTGGTCGGCGTGGGTACTGGTGCCTCTGGCCATTATCCTCGTACCGTTTAACTTTGCGCCTATGCGTAAGTCGATGATTTCTGCGCCGGTATTTCGTGGTTTCCGTAAGGTGATGCCGCCGATGTCGCGCACTGAGAAAGAAGCGATTGATGCGGGCACCACCTGGTGGGAGGGCGACTTGTTCCAGGGCAAGCCGGACTGGAAAAAGCTGCATAACTATCCGCAGCCGCGCCTGACGGCTGAAGAGCAAGCGTTTCTCGACGGCCCGGTAGAAGAAGCCTGCCGGATGGCGAATGATTTCCAGATTACTCATGAGCTGGCGGATCTGCCGCCGGAGTTGTGGGCGTACCTTAAAGAGCATCGCTTCTTCGCGATGATCATCAAAAAAGAGTACGGCGGGCTGGAGTTCTCGGCTTATGCCCAATCTCGTGTGCTGCAAAAACTCTCCGGCGTGAGCGGGATCCTGGCGATTACCGTCGGCGTGCCGAACTCATTAGGCCCGGGCGAGCTGCTGCAACATTACGGCACTGACGAGCAGAAAAATCACTATCTGCCGCGTCTGGCGCGTGGTCAGGAAATCCCTTGCTTTGCACTGACCAGCCCGGAAGCGGGTTCCGATGCGGGCGCGATTCCGGATACCGGGATTGTCTGCATGGGCGAGTGGCAGGGCCAGCAGGTGCTGGGCATGCGTCTGACCTGGAACAAACGCTACATTACGCTCGCGCCGATTGCGACCGTGCTTGGTCTGGCGTTTAAACTCTCCGACCCGGAAAAACTGCTGGGTGGCGCAGAAGATTTAGGCATTACTTGTGCGCTGATCCCGACCACCACGCCAGGCGTGGAAATTGGTCGTCGCCACTTCCCGCTGAACGTACCGTTCCAGAACGGACCGACGCGCGGTAAAGATGTCTTCGTACCGATCGACTACATTATTGGCGGACCAAAAATGGCCGGGCAAGGCTGGCGGATGCTGGTGGAGTGTCTCTCCGTAGGCCGTGGTATTACCCTGCCTTCCAACTCAACCGGCGGCGTGAAGTCGGTGGCGCTGGCAACCGGCGTGTATGCACACATTCGTCGTCAGTTCAAAATCTCTATCGGTAAGATGGAAGGGATTGAAGAGCCGCTGGCGCGTATTGCCGGTAATGCCTACGTGATGGATGCTGCGGCATCGCTGATTACCTACGGCATTATGCTCGGCGAAAAACCTGCCGTGCTGTCGGCTATCGTTAAGTATCACTGTACTCACCGTGGGCAGCAGTCGATTATTGATGCGATGGATATCACCGGGGGTAAAGGCATTATGCTCGGTCAGAGCAACTTCCTGGCACGAGCTTACCAGGGCGCACCGATTGCCATCACCGTTGAAGGGGCCAACATTCTGACCCGCAGCATGATGATCTTCGGTCAGGGAGCGATTCGTTGCCATCCGTACGTGCTGGAAGAGATGGAAGCGGCGAAGAACAATGACGTTAACGCGTTCGATAAACTGCTGTTCAAACATATCGGCCACGTCGGCAGTAACAAAGTTCGCAGCTTCTGGCTGGGCCTGACGCGCGGTTTAACCAGCAGCACACCAACCGGCGATGCCACTAAACGTTATTATCAGCACCTGAACCGCCTGAGTGCCAACCTCGCCCTGCTTTCTGATGTCTCGATGGCTGTGCTGGGCGGCAGCCTGAAACGTCGTGAGCGTATCTCGGCACGTCTGGGGGATATTTTAAGCCAGCTTTACCTCGCCTCTGCCGTTCTGAAGCGTTATGACGACGAAGGCCGTAATGAAGCCGACCTGCCGCTGGTGCACTGGGGCGTACAGGATGCGCTGTATCAGGCTGAACAGGCGATGGATGATTTACTGCAAAACTTCCCGAACCGCGTGGTTGCCGGGCTGCTGAATGTGGTGATCTTCCCGACCGGACGCCATTATCTGGCACCGTCTGACAAGCTGGATCATAAGGTGGCGAAGATTTTACAAGTGCCTAACGCCACCCGTTCACGTATTGGTCGCGGTCAGTACCTGACGCCGAGCGAGCATAACCCGGTTGGTTTACTGGAAGAGGCGCTGGTGGATGTGATTGCCGCCGACCCAATTCATCAGCGGATCTGTAAAGAGCTGGGTAAAAACCTGCCGTTTACCCGTCTGGATGAACTGGCGCATAACGCGCTGGCGAAGGGGCTGATTGATAAAGATGAAGCCGCTATTCTTGTGAAAGCTGAAGAGAGTCGTCTGCGCAGTATTAACGTTGATGACTTTGATCCGGAAGAGCTGGCGACGAAGCCGGTAAAGTTGCCGGAGAAAGTGCGGAAAGTTGAAGCCGCATAATTGAATAACGGAGCCGAAAGGCTCCGTTTCTTTATCCGCTAATTATTTAAAATTAAAGCCATCCGGATGATTTTCCAGGCTGCCGGTCAACGCCGCGAATAGCACCGTTTTACCATCAATCGAAAGCGCATCATTCACATTCAACCAGGTGAGTTTCTCTTGCGAGGTTTTCTCATCAATGGTCGAGAACAGCCCCGTCATCTGATTAGATTTCTCGGACCACATCACAGCGATACGTTGCGAGCCACAGTCATGCGGTTTGCACGCGCTCATCACCTGATACGTCTCATCTCCCAATGTCACGGTTTGTGCGGGGGTATAAGTCCCGCCTTTCATCACCCAGGCTGGCAGCTTATGCCCTTGTACCATCTGATTAAATGCAGCTTTGGTGGTTTCGCCCTTTGCCAGGCTGCTAATGGTTAAATCATCCTGCGCCATTGCACTGGTGGCGATGACCAGTGCGGCGACTGTCGTTATTGCCTTAAACATCATTCCTCCCGAGCTTATCCTGCCCATGTTATTAACCTCCTAAAGCCTGGCGATAACACGATAATTTGCAAATCAGATATTTCCAATATCAGCATTTGTTATCAATTTATTCTGCGCTAAGGCAACTGCCTGATAAGGTGTTAAAGTTATAAAACCCTTCGCATAAAGGAGTTGTACACCGTGCCTGGTTTGAAGATTACGCTTTTGCAGCAACCACTGGTGTGGATGGATGGTCTTGCCAACCTGCGCCATTTTGATCGTCAACTGGAAGGTATTACCGGGCGCGATGTGATCGTTCTACCGGAGATGTTTACCAGCGGCTTTGCCATGGAAGCGGCAGCTTCGTCGCTAGCACAAGATGACGTAGTGAACTGGATGACAGCTAAAGCGCAGCAGTGCAATGCGCTGATTGCAGGCAGTGTTGCATTACAAACGGAGTCTGGTTCGGTTAACCGCTTTTTGCTGGTTGAGCCGGGCGGCACGGTACATTTTTATGATAAGCGTCATCTGTTCCGAATGGCAGATGAGCATCTGCATTATAAAGCGGGCAATGCACGAGTGATTGTGGAATGGCGCGGCTGGCGTATTTTGCCGCTGGTGTGCTACGACCTGCGTTTTCCGGTGTGGTCGCGCAATCTCAACGATTATGACCTCGCCATCTACGTCGCCAACTGGCCTGCCCCACGCTCTCTGCACTGGCAGGCATTGCTGACAGCCCGCGCGATTGAGAATCAGGCGTATGTGGCGGGATGCAATCGCGTCGGCAGCGATGGCAACGGCTGCCATTATCGCGGTGACAGCCGGGTGATTAATCCACAGGGCGAGATTATCGCTACTGCCGACGCGCATCAGGCAACGCGCATTGATGCGGAGCTGTCGATGGCGGTGTTAAGGGAATATAGAGAAAAGTTTCCGGCATGGCGGGATGCGGATGAGTTTAGGTTGTGGTGAGTGGTGTTGTGTTTAAGGCCGGGGAGAGTTGGGGTATGACTACGAAAGCCCGCTCTCCTGCGACCACTTTTTATCATAGGAGTGTGGAAGTGCTTTTCCATCAATCGCGATGACGTCTTTGTCATCTGAAGAATGACATTCACGCATCCGGTTAATAAAGCATTCGTGAAATTTTGCAGGACTGATACAGGATACAACTCTGGCAATCGTATCGTGAA
>NZ_JABWMS020000067.1:0-24162 GCF_013369155.2 Escherichia sp. 94.0001
AAAGTATACAACGTACACTTTGATAATAATCAAGAGTTAGTTGCTGATGGTGAGCCTGACGTAGTATTTTTAAAAAAAACGGTGTGGGAAGACCTTCTCGTTAAACTAAAGCTGGAGAACAAAGAAAATGCGGTTTCTGAAATTAACCTGTCATCTAATAAAAATAATGTTGATCAGTTTATTGAATGCGCTAAGAGAAATGAACAGACCCTATTCGACAATATAAGAAAAAGTGATTTTCATGTTGCTTCACTTCAGCCAGGTAGAACGCGTAGTGTTATTTCAGAAACGCCGCCAAATGACTGTATGGAATCACCTAATTTATATGAAAACCACACAGATAAGGTTTCAACTGTAACTAAAAATTCTCAGCAAGTTAAAGGTCACTATGGAGATAAGTTGAAAGAAATACAGTTGTTCCTCAACCAGATGAGCAATGCACTTCAACAGGATTCATCTTTGTTAGAGTCAAAGGAACACACCATAGATATTCAAGAAAAAACGAATAAGTTTGTGCAGCATTTTCAGCGGGTATTATTTGATAAAAATGGAAGGTCATCAGAGTTTCTACTTAATTTTTATGAGTGTTGCTATAAGTTTTTACCAAGAGCGCAGCCTCAAGATAAAATCGATAGCTATAATTCAGCACTGCAAGCTTTTTCCATCTTTTGTTCATCTACGTTGACACATAATAATGTAGGGTTTAATTTCAAATTATTTCCAGAAGTCAAGCTGTCTGGAGGAGATCTTGAAACGGTATTCAAATACAAAAATGGAAATTTTGTCTGGGAGATAGCCAGAATTAAAATTACTCTCCCAAAAGAAGAGGGTGGTTTATATAATTTAGGTGGATTGGACTTTAAGGGGTGCTTCTTTTCTGGACAGAACTTCAGTAACTATGATATTAAATATGTGAACTGGGGGACGTCATTGTTTGATGTTGATACTCCGTGTATTTTTAATACGCCTGCTAACAATGAGAGTTATGAAAAATCATTAAAGCCTGTGAGCGAAAACGGTTTAAATGGAGTCTTATCTGATCGTAATAAAAAAATAAAAATGATCACGGGCGTGGCACCATTCGATGGTATTTCATCTATGGATGATGACTTTGATGATAGTTCCTCTGAGGATGAGCCCGTTGAGAATAGTCCTGTTGTGACTAGGCCCCTTGTATAAAGTTCTAAAAGCAGTTTTCAATGATAAATAAATGGCGATTTTTACAAAGAGATAATAACGTAGATTGAAATAATATGTATTATTGATTGAGTAAACGGGATTATTCTTCACACTGCATCCATTTTGCTGTCACTACCAAAGTAAAAGGGGCTACGCTTTCACGTAACCCCTTGATTTATTTGATGAGTTGGCGGTATCTGAACTGGTGCTGTAATTGGTTGAAATATTTCATCTAATGTCTGGTTCAACTTTCCTTAGCTGCCTAAAAGTTTTTTTGATATTACCCATCAATAATAGGGTTACGGTGTACCACGCCTGACTGATGAACTGCGTGCTCAGAGTTACCACTTCAGCACATAACCGTGGCAGCAGGCCCCGACAGAACAAACGGCTCAGGACATTATCGGTAGGGGACGTACTGGTAGTCTGTAAACTAAACCGACTGGGGCGCAGTATGCGGCATCTTGCCGTGCTGTTGGAGGAGCTGTGAGAACGTGGTATTAACTTTCGTGCTCTGACTCTACCAATATTTGCCCAACAATGGGGGACGAAAGCTGTAAAAGTAAAACAATCTGCAATCTCAATATTATTGTGTGATTTTTATGTGAGCAGAAGATATTCATCAGAAACGATTATGTAAATCATTTTATTTTTCCGACGGCTTCAATGTCGAAAGAAAAGAATACGCCCGTATTTCCTGAATAGATTGATTTTTTTATCCAACCACACTTCAGCGCACTGCGTTTAAAAAATGCCTCTTTCTTATGCGGAATATCATCATTTCATCATGATGTCTTTGATGAGCGGTGAACACAATACATTTGCGCTGTCTCTTCAGGATTAATCCCCTGGTCTGGTGCCTGTGGGCTGATGTTGCAGCAGAGCTAAGGTTGCTTAAACGCTACTCAGTATTCACTTTTCAGAGGATGAAATTTATGAACAGGACCAGTCCCCATTATTGTCGTCGCTCAGTACTTTCCTTATTGATATCTGCCTTGATATATGCTCCGCCCGGGATGGCGGCCTTTACCTCTAATGTTATTGGTGTGGTAAACGATGAGACTGTAGATGGTAGCCAAAAAGTAGATGAACGAGGTACAACAAATAATACTCATATTATCAACCATGGCCAGCAGGATGTTTATGGCGGGGTATCTAATAGAAGTCTTATTGAATCTGGTGGCCGTCAATATGTATCAGCCAATGGTACTCATCAGGGGCAGGCCAATAATACAGTCATTAACGGTGGCAGCCAGACAATTCTGGACGGGGGAATTTCCACAGGGACGATAATCCAGAGTGGCAGTCAGTATGTTTATGTAGGTGGTACCAGTAATGCAACAACGATAATAAGCGGTCGTTCAACAGTAATGGGGGGAACTGCGAATGGAACAATAATTAATGGTGGGAGCCAGTCAGTATCGAGTCAGGGGCGTGTTGACGGTACGACGATAAATATGTCCGGGTATCAGGAGATTACGCAAGGAAGTCTGGCAACGAACACAACAATAGATGGGGGGTGGCAGTATGTGGACTCAAGCAGTGTAGAAAATACTACCATTAAGAATGGAGGCGAGCAAAGAACAGTTAAGAGCCATGCGCTGAACACCACAATAGATGGTGGTCTACAGGTTGTCGATTCAAGTACCGCAGAAATAACCACCATTAAGAGTGGAGGAACGCAACAATTAAATAACAGCCAGGCTATGTTCACCACGATTGAAGGCGGAACTCAGTCTCTGAATAGTAAGTCAACGGCAAAAAATACTCAGATCTATTCTGGTGGTACGCAAATTGTTGATAACACCAGCACCTCGGATGTTATTGAAATTTATTCCGGTGGCGTGCTTGATGTTAGAGGTGGTATGGCAACAAATGTTACTCAGCACGATGGCGCGGCTTTAAAAGCAATGACTGACTGGTCGACGGTGAGCGGTACGAATAGTGAAGGGGCATTCTCTATTCACAATAACGTGGCAGACAATGTGTTGCTGGAAAACGGTGGTCATTTAGACGTATATGGTTCGGCAAACAAGACAATTATTAAAGATAAAGGAACAATGTCAGTTTTAACGAATGCTAAAGCTGATGCGACCCGAATAGATAATGGCGGCGTTATGGATGTTGCCGGAAACGCGACAAATACCATAATTAATGGTGGCACACAGAATATAAATAATCATGGTATTGCCACGGGAACCAATATCAACAGCGGAACACAAAATATCAAGAGCGGCGGGAAAGCTGACACGACAAATATCTCCTCCGGGAGCCGGCAGGTTGTTGAGAAAGATGGTACGGCAACTGGCAGCAATATTAGCACCGGAGGCTCGCTGATTGTCTATACCGGTGGTATCGCACATGGGGTTAACCAGGAGACGGGCAGTGCTTTAGTTGCCAACACGGGCGCAGGGACTGATATTGAAGGATACAACAAGCTCTCTCACTTCACTATTACCGGAGGGGAGGCTAATTATGTTGTGCTGGAAAATACCGGCGAACTGACGGTAGTGGCTAAAACCACGGCGAAAAATACTACCGTTGATGCTGGCGGTAAGCTGATTGTCCAGAAGGAGGCTAAAACAGATACCACCAGACTTAATAATGGTGGCGTTCTGGAGGTTCAGGACGGTGGTGAGGCTAAGCATGTTGAGCAACAATCCGGCGGCGCATTAATTGCTTCCACGACTTCCGGAACACTTATCGAAGGAACCAACAGTTATGGTGATGCTTTCTACATCAGGAATTCAGAAGCTAAAAATGTAGTGCTGGAAAACGCTGGCTCATTAACAGTCGTTACTGGTTCCCGGGCAGTTGATACGATTATTAATGCCAACGGCAAAATGGATGTTTATGGAAAAGATGTTGGCACTGTACTCAATAGTGCGGGCACTCAAACAATATATGCCAGTGCCACTTCTGATAAAGCAAATATCAAAGGTGGCAAGCAAACGGTATATGGTTTAGCCACTGAGGCAAATATCGAAAGTGGTGAACAAATTGTTGATGGTGGGTCAACAGATAAAACGCACATCAAAGGCGGCACGCAAACCGTTCAGAATTATGGTAAGGCGATCAATACCGATATCGTCTCTGGCCTACAACAAATTATGGCAAACGGGACAGCGGAAGGTTCCATTATTAATGGCGGTTCACAGGTAGTTAATGAGGGCGGTCTGGCTGAAAACTCGGTACTTAATGACGGCGGCACACTCGATGTGCGGGAGAAAGGCAGCGCTACGGGGATACAGCAGAGTAGCCAGGGCGCGCTGGTGGCAACCACCAGGGCGACGCGGGTCACAGGGACACGCGCTGATGGCGTCGCGTTCAGCATCGAGCAGGATGCGGCGAACAATATCCTGCTGGCAAATGGCGGCGTGTTAACCGTGGAGTCAGACACCACTTCCGCCAAAACACAGGTCAATGCGGGCGGACGGGAGATCGTCAAAACAAAAGCCACTGCGACTGGCACGATGCTTACCGGCGGTGAACAAATCGTCGAGGGTGTGGCGAATGAGACAACGATTAACGACGGCGGAATACAAACAGTTTCGGCTAACGGTGAGGCAGTAAAAACAACGATTAATGAAGGCGGTACGCTGACAGTCAACGATAATGGCAAAGCGACAGATATCATCCAGAACAGCGGTGCCGCTCTCCAGACGAGCACGGCTAACGGTATTGAAATCAGCGGTACTCACCAGTACGGCACCTTTTCCATTGCCGGAAATTTAGCGACCAATGTGCTGCTGGAAAATGGCGGTAATTTATTGGTATTAGCAGGTACCGAAGCTCGCGATTCCACGGTTGGCAACGGTGGGGCAATGCAAAACCTGGGTCAGGACTTCGCCACAAAGGTTAATTCCGGTGGGCAATATACCCTTGGTCGGTCAAAAGATGAGTTTCAGGCTCTGGCCCGGGCAGAAGATCTACAGGTCGCTGGCGGGACGGCAATCGTCTACGCAGGTACGCTGGCGGATGCATCGGTCAGTGGCGCGACAGGAAGCCTGTCGTTAATGACGCCACGGGATAATGTTACGCCAGTTAAACTTGAAGGGGGGGGCCGGATTACCGATAGCGCGACATTAACTATCGGAAATGGCGTCGATACGACGCTTGCCGACCTGACGGCTGCCAGCCGGGGCAGTGTCTGGCTTAACAGCAATAATTCCTGTGCAGGCACCAGCAACTGCGAATATAGAGTAAACAGTTTGCTCCTCAACGACGGTGATGTTTATTTATCAGCACAAACAGCAGCGCCTGCCACAACTAACGGTATCTACAATACGCTGACCACCAGTGAACTTTCCGGCAGCGGTAATTTCTACCTGCATACCAACGTTGCAGGCTCCCGGGGCGATCAACTGGTCGTCAACAACAACGCCACTGGCAATTTTAAAATCTTTGTTCAGGATACCGGCGTCAGCCCTCAGTCTGACGACGCGATGACGCTGGTGAAAACAGGGGGAGGGGATGCTTCGTTTACGCTGGGTAATACCGGCGGTTTCGTTGATCTTGGGACCTATGAGTATGTCCTGAAAAGCGACGGCAACAGCAACTGGAACCTGACCAATGATGTCAAACCCAACCCGGACCCCAACCCAAATCCGAAACCGGATCCAAAACCAGACCCAAAACCGGATCCGAAACCAGACCCGACTCCCGATCCAACGCCGACACCCGTCCCGGAGAAACGCATCACGCCTTCTACGGCAGCCGTACTCAATATGGCAGCAACATTACCGTTGGTCTTTGATGCTGAGCTAAACAGTATTCGCGAGCGGTTGAACATAATGAAAGCGAGTCCACACAACAATAATGTCTGGGGGACGACGTATAACACCCGTAATAATGTCACCACCGATGCGGGTGCTGGGTTTGAGCAGACGCTGACCGGAATGACGGTGGGGATCGATAGCCGTAATGGTATTCCTGAGGGGATTGCGACGCTGGGCGCTTTTATGGGTTATTCCCATTCACATATCGGTTTTGATCGTGGAGGACATGGCAGTGTGGGCAGTTATTCTCTGGGGGGCTATGTCAGCTGGGAACATGAAAGTGGTTTCTATCTGGACGGTATCGTGAAGCTGAACCGCTTTGAAAGTAACGTAGCCGGTAAAATGAGCAGCGGTGGAGCCGCCAACGGCAGTTATCGCAGCAACGGGCTGGGCGGTCACATTGAAACCGGGATGCGATTTACCGATGGTAACTGGAACCTGACGCCGTATGCATCGTTAACGGGGTTCACCGCTGATAACCCCGAATATCATTTATCCAATGGCATGGAATCGAAATCAGTCGATTCTCGCAGTATATATCGTGAACTGGGCGCAACGCTGAGTTACAACATGCGTCTGGGGAACGGCATGGAAGTTGAGCCGTGGCTGAAGGCGGCTGTGCGCAAAGAATTTGTCGATGATAACCGGGTGAAAGTGAATAATGACGGTAATTTTGTCAATGATTTGTCGGGCAGACGTGGAATATACCAGGCAGGTATTAAAGCCTCATTCAGCAGTTCGTTAAGCGGGCATCTCGGGGTGGGGTATAGCCATGGTGCCGGTGTGGAATCCCCGTGGAACGCGGTGGCTGGTGTGAACTGGTCGTTCTGACCATCAACGAAAAAGCCCACATCTGTGGGCTTTCATATCACCAGGAGCCGCGGCTCCTTTGTGTATCCTTTTTTGTCTCCTCACCGTCTGGTCGGTGTCTTGCTGAGACTTCTAACTTCCTGTTTTTGTTGGTGTTGTCCTTGCACTGTCCAAGCTGGCGGAGTTTGAATAAATATTGTATTGCTTTGATTTTTAATGATTTTGTTTAATTCAGTTTTTGTGCGTATACCTAATCGTATACCAATGGCTGTAAGTTAATGTGAAATGAAAGCGCATTTTTACTTGGATTGATGCTATATCGTACAGGAAAAAAATTTTTTTTCGAGAGAACTGTTCACACTGTTCACCTTTCTTTTTTCTCCTTTTATTTCAGAGTGATAGGTGGTGAATAATGGGTGAAGGGTGAACATTCGATTCTTCACCTCCGGCATTCTGCCGGTGTGACTCATACCGGTGATTAATCCCCCGTACTGAAATCACTCAGGAAGAAAAAAGTTTTTTTTGATTTGATTGTTCACACTGTTCACCTTTCGTTTTTCTCTTTTAATTTCAGTGTGATAACGGGTGAATATACGGTGAAGGGTGAACAGTGGATTGTTCACCTTCGGGGGATGTCGGGATAAAAAAAGACCGGCAGATGCCGGTCAGGTGGGTCAGGCTGTTGTAGGGTCGTCACATTTTGGCAGCCAGTCGCCGTAGCTTTCCTCTTTCAGCGTCAGGTTGGTCTGTATCCCCTGTTTGGTATGGCGCTTCTCGTAATTCAGCCCGTATTCCTTCAGCATCACCGGCAGCCCCAGCCCGAACATTTTCAGACTGAGTACATTCCGGTAGCCGTTTGCCTCCATGTAGGCCAGATAGGCGTGATAGAGGTATTTACGGTAATTACGCGGGATGATACTGGCGTTCCCCATATACATGCCGCTGGTCTGCGGCAGGGTTTCCAGATAGCCGATAAAATCAAACGTCGGGTCGGCATCCCGTTTGATGTTCAGCGCCTCGTCTGAGTTCTGCTGGGACTGAAGCAGTGACCGGGCGAGCATCGGGTCGCTGAACTTCTGCATCAGGTGACGCACGATGACCGCCAGCTCGCGGGTGATTTTGTCCTTAAGCTGCGGGTCGCGCTCCTGCGGGGCTATCTGTTCCGGGAAGTGAATAATCACCCGCCGGCGTGACACGCCGCCGCTGCGGTCGGTGAAGCGCATCGGGTTATTGTTCACGGCCAGAATCACCGCCGGGATATGCGTGGAGTACGCATCCCGGTATTTCGGGTCCACGGACACCGCATCGCCGCCGGTGATGGCCTTGAGTCCGGCACCGTCGCCGCTCCATTTTTCCTGGTCCGGCAGGCGTATCAGTGAGAAGCCAGTTAACGCGGCACGTTCACGCGGGGATTCCAGCGTCTCAATGGTGGCCGACGTGGCGTTATCCTCCCCGGCCAGCAGGGTGGCTATTTCGGCCATGATACTTTTGCCGCTGCCGCCGGGACCGGTCACCTCCAGAAAGAGCTGCCAGTCGTAGCGGTTTGCCAGCACCATAAACAGTGCGGCCAGAATCACGTCGCGTTTTTCCGCACGGCCACCGGCGGCACGGTCAAGCCAGCGCCAGAACGCGGGGGCGTGGGTTTCCAGCGTTTCCCCTTCCACCGGCGGGGTGAAATCCACATCGCACAGGGTGCGCATCCAGTGTGACGGACTGTGCGGGTGGAACGTGCCGTTCTGCGTGTCGAGCACGCCGTTACGAAAGCCAATCAGGCGGCGGGAGGGGGCTTCCTGCTGCGGAATAATCAGCTTCAGGGTGTCCACCACGGAGGCCACCTTCCCGGAGGAGAACGGCGCGCGCAGCCGCTGAAACAGCCCGGCCACATCCCGGGCAAAGTCCTGTGGTGGCAGCACCTTCCAGACACCATTTTCATAACGGGACAGAAGCTGGCCGTTGGCATCAACCGCGAGCGCCTCGCCGTAATGCTCATAGATACGCATGGCCTTTTCGCTGGTACTCATGGCGGAAAACTCCGCTTCGCTCATGGTGTCGAACGGGCTTTCAGCCGGTGGCCGGATGGCATCATAAATGGCCTTACGGGTGGCTTCCCCGCCGTACTGCGTGAAGGCATCATTCCAGTCACCGAAGACCGGCGGCAGGGCAACAACACCTTCACACGCATCTGCGGATGCGGCGGCCTTTTTCTGGCCGTCACCGCTGAGGTCACGGTCAGCAGCAAGGACAATCTGACAGGCCGGATGCTTCTGCCGGGCAAGGCTGGCCAGAGAAAGGAGATTCACGGAAGAAAGCGCCACCATCACCGTTTCACCGGTCAGGTGATGCACGGTAAGTGCGGTCGCGTATCCCTCCGCTATCCACAGACGTTTTCCGGCCTGATTCTGTCCTTCAAGGGTGTGACAGGTGCCCCTGACCTGTCCGCCTTTCAGGGTGCGCTTACGGCCGTCAGCACTGATTAACTGAAGGTTAACCAGTTCGCCGCTGTCGTCATACAGTGGCACCACAAGGTCACCGGCACGCCAGCTCACGCCACCGGCTCTGTGTGTGCCGGTCAGCATCCGGCATTCCCGGCCGGGAAAGCCCTTGCGGGTCAGGTAGGCGTTACCGGTTCCGGGACGGGTTTTCGCCATCAGGGTTTGTGCCAGTGCGGCGGCGTTCTTCCGGGCAGCGTCTGTTTCAGCACCGGCGGCAGCCGTCACTGCCGGGTCAGCCGGGGGCAGGCTGCCGGTCACGGCAGCCACCTTTGCGGCCGCATCGGACGGGGAAACACCAAACACCTTTTCAACCAGTTTCAGGCCGTCACCGGCACCACACTGATTGCAGTACCAGGTGCCGCGCCCCTCCCTGTCATCAAAACGGAAGCGGTCACTCCCGCCACAGACCGGACAGGGCTGATGACGGTTTTTCAGCACCTGAATCCCCAGCGCCGGGAGAATACGCGGCCAGTGGCCGAGCGCATGGCTGACGGTGGCGGTTACATTCATTTTCATGGTGTTGTTCTCCTTCAGTGCAGTACCGGCGCTTTTATGTGACGGGCACAGAGTTCATCCATCACAACCAGCCCGAGAAAGGACAGCGACGGCGCGGCCTTCAGGGGGCCGGATTCCATTAAATCTTCCAGCAGGGCACAGGCTATCTGACGCCCTTTTTCCTCACCGTGCTGGCGCAGATAAAAGCCTTCCAGCTCAGCGGCGATGGCCGCCTCCAGTGATTCAAGGGTGAGATGCGGGTAGCGGTGCTGACGTTCGCACACGGTCAGCCAGGCACAGGCGACAGCACGACGGTAAAGGGCTGCGCGTAAGACGGGCGGTAAGGGTGTTTTCATTTGCTTTCCTCCCTGTGACAGATGACTGCATTCCGTGCCGGTTGCATTAACTGATAAGGCATATCTGCGTCTCCTGAAGACGTGCGTATCCCTGCGCGAATACGCACATTTAATTTTTCGGGTGTCGTTTTTTAATTACAGATAATTGCGGTAACTGTTATCCGGTGTGATTTCCGGGTCAGGCTCCGTGCGGGGGATTTCCCGCCATTCCCGCGCCACCGGTGCCGCCCGGCTGACCGGAACAGGGTCCTGCGGGTAAATATCCAGATATTTCTCCCGCCATTTCTGTAATTCCGGGTCTCCGGCCATTTCTTTCAGTACCGCATGCCGGTTTACGGGGCTGCGTTTAAACAGGTCAGGACGGTCACAGGTAAATTCCCGCAGAAAACGCCCCAGCGGGATGTCTGTGGTGCGCCCGTCAGCGAGGATACGCACAAGGATACTGAATTTACGGCGGTACGGGTTCCAGACAATGTCCGGGCAGCGGTACGGCATTTCCCACGGAATACCGTCTTCCAGAATGCCGACCACGGCCACATCGGGAAAACCGGCAGAACGGTAAATCTCACCGGGCTGGGGAAAATCAAACATGCGTCCTGTCTCCCCGGTCTTTCTGCTGGGCGAGAAAATCGCGGCACAGGCCTTTGGCTTTCAGCTCATTCAGCACAAAATCAATATCTTCATTCAGGTAACTGAAAATATGCGGAATGTAGAGCTGATGCAGGCCGGAGAGTTCACGGTGAATCAAATCACCCCCAACAAACTGGGATACGGCGCTGGCGCGGTTGAGCTTATGGTAAGCCTCAATGCTGAGGTGTTCACGGGCGTCATGACGCGCTGAGACGGTCTGAGGGGCTTTTTTATTACGCACGGGACACCTCCACCACCGGCAGACGGGCAGCAAGGGAGAGCACATAGTCACGGACAAGGGAACGGCGGGCGCTGCGTTCATCACCGGCGACGGTGCGAAGCATGCAGATACGGGGATGACGGTCTGCGCGACGGACAGCCGCAAACACAAAGACAAATTCAGGGTGTGAGGGGGTAAGGGTTGTAGCCATGATGGCAGCCTCCTTGAAGTAACAGTTACAGCTACCACTGGAGTTCCTACGCTCATGGGTGGTAGCCCGGACGGGGGTAGGAATACCGGCCTTCAAGGAAACCGGCCAGCCCGAAGGCTGCCCCGCCCGGACCACCATTATCTGACAGAGGCTACGGTTTAAAAACCACAGCCAGAAAAACAGGTGTGCCGAAGCAACGACGTAAAAAAAGACGCATGGCGCGTCATATGTCGCCTTGAAGTAACTCGGGTTCCTACGCCCGGCTGCCGATTTTGCGGCAGCGGAAAAACTATATCCGCAAATGCCGGAAAAAGGCAAGCCAGAAAAAGGGACTTTTTGCAGAGCGGGCATCATCATGCGTCATACCCCCGTTTGCGTCCGACAATGCGGCCGGCCATCCATGCGGTGACTTCAGAGTGCAGCCAGGCCACATTTTTACCGCCAAGACTCACCTGCGGCGGAAATTCCCCCTTACGGATGAGTTCATAGATGGTCGAGCGTGACAGGCCGCACAGGTGCATCACTTCCGGCAGACGTAAAAAACGCTCCTGCGTGATGTCCGGCAGCGGCATCAGTGGCGTCACAGGGGCGGGAGACGGGGAAGAAAAAACAGCTTGCATCGGGCTACCTCGTTAATGTCCATACAGCACCGGATAAGTCCGTCCGGCTTCGGGTAGCGCTTTATTTTGTGAATATTTTCGGCAGACGCAACAGGGGGGATTTGTTCCGGCAGCCTTACAATGGCTGTGTATTTTTTGTACATCAGCGCCAGATAGCTTTAAAACGCTCTGGAAGGAGCTGGAAAAAATTATAGTGAAATACAAATTGTTTTTTCTTATTTATTTCAGTGAATTAATAAAAATAAAAAGTAATAAACAGCACAAAAAGCCCATCAACGGGTGAACAGTGGTGAACAGACGGTGAACAGTCATTACTGCGATTGTTCACCATTTAACTTACTGTATTACTTATCTTTTTTCTTATGGTGAACAGAGGTGAACAGTAAAATATAAAAAAACAAACAGTAAGCCGGTTTTTCCTGCGACCTTTTCCTGGCTTGCCGGTCTGAGGATGAGTCTCCTGTGTCAGGGCTGGCACATCTGCAATGCGTCGTGTTGTTGTCCGGTGTACGTCACAATTTTCTTAACCTGAAGTGACGAGGAGCCGGAAAATGTCTGACAACACCATCCCTGAATATCTGCAACCCGCACTGGCACAACTGGAAAAGTCCAGAGCCGCCCATCTTGAGAACGCCCGCCTGATGGATGAGACCGTTACGGCCATTGAACGGGCAGAGCAGGAAAAAAATGCGCTGGCGCAGGCCGACGGAAACGACGCTGACGACTGGCGCACGGCCTTTCGTGCAGCCGGTGGTGTCCTGAGTGACGAACTGAAACAGCGCCACATTGAGCGCGTGGCACGCCGGGAGCTGGTACAGGAATATGACAATCTGGCCGTGGTGCTGAATTTTGAACGTGAACGGCTGAAAGGGGCGTGTGACAGCACGGCCACCGCCTACCGGAAGGCACATCATCACCTGCTGAGTCTGTATGCAGAGCATGAGCTGGAACACGCCCTGAATGAAACCTGTGAGGCGCTTGTCCGGGCAATGCATCTGAGCATCCTGGTACAGGAAAATCCGCTCGCCAACACCACCGGCCATCAGGGCTACGTCGCGCCGGGAAAGGCTGTCATGCAGCAGGTGAAATCATCGCTGGAACAGAAAATAAAACAGATGCAAATCAGCCTCACCGGCGAGCCGGTTCTCCGGCTGACCGGACTGTCAGCGGCAACACTCCCGCACATGAATTATGAGGTGGCAGGCACACCGGCACAGCGCAAGGTGTGGCAGGACAAAATAGACCAGCAGGAAGCAGAGCTTAAGGCCAGAGGGCTGCTGTCATGATTTACTGCCCGTCGTGTGGACATGTTGCTCACACCCGTCGCGCGCATTTCATGGACGATGGCACCAAGATAATGATTGCACAGTGCCGGAATATTTATTGCTCTGCGACATTTGAAGCGAGTGAAAGCTTTTTCTCTGACTGTAAAGATTCAGGAATGGAATACATTTCAGGCAAACAGAGATACCGCGATTCACTGACGTCAGCCTCCGGTAGCATGAAACGCCCGAAAAGAATGCTTGTTACCGGATATTGTTGTCGGAGATGTAAAGGCCTTGCACTGTCAAGAACATCGCGGCGTCTGTCTCAGGAAGTCACCGAGCGTTTTTATGTGTGCACGGATCCGGGCTGTGGTCTGGTGTTTAAAACGCTTCAGACCATCAACCGCTTCATTGTCCGCCCGGTCACACCGGACGAACTGGCAGAACGCCTGCATGAAAAACAGGAACTGCCGCCAGTACGGTTAAAAACACAATCATATTCGCTGCGTCTGGAATGAGGGCTGCCGGTTAACCCCGGCCGTCGCCGCACACCGTATTTTTATTCTTCAGCATGATGAGAAAGAGATAACGATGGAAAGCACAGCCTTACAGCAGGCCTTTGACACCTGTCAGAATAACAAAGCAGCATGGCTGCAACGCAAAAATGAGCTGGCAGCGGCCGAACAGGAATACCTGCGGCTTCTGTCAGGAGAAGGCAGAAACGTCAGTCGCCTGGACGAATTACGCAATATTATCGAAGTCAGAAAATGGCAGGTGAATCAGGCCGCCGGTCGTTATATTCGTTCGCATGAAGCCGTTCAGCACATCAGCATCCGCGACCGGCTGAATGATTTTATGCAGCAGCACGGCACAGTACTGGCGGCCGCACTGGCACCGGAGCTGATGGGCTACAGTGAACTGACGGCCATTGCCCGAAACTGTGCCATACAGCGTGCCACAGATGCCCTGCGTGAAGCCCTTCTGAAGGGGGAAAAAATTAATTATTCCGCACAGGATAGCGACATTTTAACGACCATCGGATTCAGGCCTGACGCGGCTTCGGTGGATGACAGCCGTGAAAAATTCACCCCTGCGCAGAACATGATTTTTTCGCGTAAAAGTGCGCAACTGGCATCACATCAGTCTGTGTAAAACTCCCCGAAAATCCGTCCGATTTTACTGAAAAAAGCCATGCATCGATAAGGTGCATGGCTTTGCATGCGTTTCCCTGCCTCATTTTCTGCAAACCGCGCCATTCCCGGCGCGGTCTGAGCGTGTCAGTGCAACTGCATTAAAACCGCCCCGCAAAGCGGGCGGGCGAGGCGGGGAAAGCACTGCGCGCGTGGAGATTTATTCTTTTATAATTTCTCTTTCACGAAGTTCGGCGAACTCAGACCAATCAGACTCGTTTATTCCAATTAGGTTCGAACCAAAATAAAGTTTTGGAGTTGGCCAACGACATTGCTTACCAATAATATCAATACAACACCTAGCGAAAATTTGTTCTTCGATGTTAGTAAGAATCGTTTCGTATTGATCTATCATAGGCATTGAGTCATAAAAACCTCTGCATCTATCAAAAACAAATAAGTCCGTATGCATTGTGCGAGTTTTTGCTTTATATTTCCATCGCTTATGCATTTTCACGTTTACATGGTATGGTGCACCTAACTGATTAAGTGCCACCTCTAACCAAAGGTGGGGTAAAGGAATGTCACAGAATAAACCACCTCTAGCATCAGGAATTGCTTTTATTATTTGGGGTATTGCATTGAGCATTCGCTGAGATAATAGCTTTCTAGCTCCTGTAAGCATTGAGTGAAATGATTCCCGAAATTGCACGGCATTTAAAATGGATACACCTTCTTTAGCGGTGGTGAAAAAGCTCTTAAAGTAAGATGAAATACTTGTTCCTGAGCCATTTAATGAATCAATGAAATTCCAGAATGGGTAGCTTTCATTATCTAGGAATCTGTTTCCTAAAATGGCGGGGGACGATGCTTCACCATCTGTTGATATTAATGTTTTGAAAAAGTCAGTTGATCCAATTTCTGCAAAGGTTGCAGTTACTTCAGCTTTTTTATCATTAAATAATTGTCTTTTTAATGAGTTATTTTGTAGAAAACGAAGTGTTGGACTAATCATTGAAGCATAGTGCATTACATAACTTGTTGAAAAGGCAGAGTACGCTCCGGATATGTTAGTCTTTATAACTTTTGCTAATGACTTTATATCATCGTATCCTTGTGATGTGGGGGATTCAATAAAAAGTGAAAAATAATCATAGTTATCATCATAATCATCATCATTAGTTTTGTTAATTACAGATGATTCAATTATTTCGTGATTCATGAAGTAACTTGCAAGAAATGTTGCGTTATCTTCGTTAGCATCGGGTTCGCAAGAGTTTACAATTAACACCCCTAAATCTGATAGGGCCTGATTGTCAAATACAGAGTTTATTACTCCAAGGGGAGGGCTCTTTTTAGTCAATAACGAACTTGTAAAGTCAAGGTAAATAATATCAAAGGTATGATGTGTGGTTTTAAAAAAATCCCCAATAGAACCAGGGAATATTTTTAATTTTGGATAGAATTCTTTAGCTTTTTGTAAGGCAGTGTTATATGAATTGTTATCAATTTCAAAAGCCCAGATGTTTTCTATTCTAACATCTAATGATAAGAGTATATCCAAGTCATTTTCTGGTTCAGGGCCGCAAAAGAAAGCAATCTTTAGTTCACTTGCAGCTTTAGGTTTATAACTATCACTTATTTTTTGCACCCAATTATAACCATTGCGTAATACAATGCTCTCATCATATATAGCAACTTGATTTAGTGTATCTTTCCAACAAAAATCTATAAGATTTGTTAAATAGTTTGATTCTAAGATTCTTGAGCTCTCAGCTTGGGTTGTCAACCTTGCGATAGCTGTTTCCCATATGTTTAATCTTGATTTTTGTTTAATGGTTTGCTTATAAGTATTCATTTATTCACACTCTTCGAACTAATACAAAATAATCCCCACCAGTTCATTAAATCTTTTCTTTGAACCAGGTAGGTTGAACGATTATAGGCTTTACGAACTTCATTTTTATCACTGTGAGCTAAAGCTGCTTCAATAACATCCGCATTGAACCCAGCTTCATTCATTGCTGTACTTGCAATAGATCGGAGGCCATGAGCAACTAGCTTTCCTCCAAAACCAATACGTTTTAAAGCTGCATTAGCAGTTTGGCTATTCATTGATTGCTTAGGATCATTTCTGCTAGGAAAAATATGTTCACGATGAGCACTGATGGGCTTCATCACTTCCAAAATATCTAAAGCTTGGGGTGATAAAGGAACAATGTGCTCTCGTTTGGCTTTCATTCTCTCTGCCGGAATAGTCCAGAGCTTTGTATCAAGATCGAGCTCTGCCCAACGAGCACCAGAGGCTTCAGAAGGACGCACAAGTGTCAGGAGTTGCCATTCAATGAGACAGCGAGTCGAAACAGATAGGTTTGACATAGCTAAAGAACGCATCAGCTTCGGCAATTCTTCTGGCCGCAATGTTGGCATGTTTTGCTTTTTGGGCTTCTCAAAGGCCATCCCAACCCCCGATGCTGGATTGGCATCAATCAGACCAGTGTTTACAGCGTAAATCATTATCTCGTTAATCCGCTGTATCAGTCGACGTACAGTTTCAAGAGCCCCACGAGCTTTGATTGGCTCAAGAGCTTCGACTAGCGTACGGGCTTTGATTTGTTGGACGGGAATCTCTCCAATGGCTGGGAATATGTCTTTTTCCAGCGAGCGCCATATATCTTTAGCGTAATCAGGGGAAACACTTTTGCTTTTTATCTGGAACCAGTTGGTCGCAACAGTCGAAAAAATACTGTCTAGAGCTATCTGTTGTTGTTCTTCGATAAATTCAGCTTGAACTTGTGGGTCTATACCATTAGCCAACAAAGCAAGGTAATCCGCTCTTAACCGTCGAGCATCAGCAAGTGAAAGGGCGGGGAAAGCACCAAGCCCCATCATTGTCCGCTGTTTTGTTGCTGGACGTTGATAACGGAAACGCCACAACTTCTTACCGTTCGTTTTAATGAGCAGAAAAAGGCCATCGCCATCATGTAACGTTAGATCCTTTTCTAACGCTTTAGCGCGCAGAACTTCTGTGTTGGTCAGGGGGCGTGTCGTTCTTGCCACTGTGGCTGCTCCTTCATGAATTGGTATACGCGTTTAGGTATACATCCTACCGTATACCTAAACGTATACCAATAATCACTGGATTTAGCTGGATATCCTCGGACAACGGTAGACACAAAAAAACCCGCAGAGCTTGTGCCATGCGGGCTTTCAGGATTTCTCCGGACGTATCCGGAAGAGCAAGTGGTGGAGCTGGCGGGAGTTGAACCCGTATCCGAAAAATTCTTAACCAATTGAATATTAATGATTTTTCTAATTTAAAATACCTCACGTGCATTTTACGTGCATATTGTAGTACCTCTAACGTCCTGATTCTGTCCAACATTTTGAAGTGTTTAGGCGCCACTGGGGCGGTGATTAGCGCTGTTTTGTGCTGTTCATAGCACTTCAAGACTATTCAATTCAGAGCAATCGTTGAAGAATTACCCGCAAGGTAATATCATACTATTTAGATAACTGCGGTTATCACCATCAAGGGCCACTGATGACGCTGTTATCATCAGTGGCTTTTTGTACCTTCACTGCACAGCTAGTGAAGTGTTGAGGAGACTAGCATGAGAACAGTAGCGAGAAGATCGATACAGACGATTGAGCGTCGGACTCAACTCGTCAGTTCTTTTGTTGACTCAAACACAGCAAACGAGTTCTTCGTGAGAAGACTGAGTGATCGTGTCTCCCCGGCACGTCAGCTGTTTATTGTGACATTGAACAATGAGGTTCGTGACGGTGACGTGATCCCGTTCGCTGAGATCGCCATGAACAAAGAAAAATTGCGCTATGTTGTGAAGCCAGCAGATCAGTATCCTCAGTATGTAAGCAGTAATCTGCTGAAGAAAATTGAAGCGGCAATTGCTCTATACATGCAGAAGAACTACAGGGAAATTAACTACCATTAAAAGGTTGCTGAATGGCTCCTGCGTTAATACCTTCATATAACAAGGACTTGAACATCACGCCATTTGGCGAAAAACGTCTTATTGAGTCATTCTATTTTTTCACTGCCGAGGCTGGCTTACTGAGGGCTGATGAGTACATTGTCAGTTCTGGTGAGTTTCAGTACTACTTGGATGTGTATCAACTGGGATGTTCCACCGACGACTTTTTTTTAGACTATGGCAGTGACCTTCTTGATTCGAAGGTTCCAATGCAGGATCTGGTCAATACCCTCTTGGGTCTTGATATGGTAGACGATAACAAAACGATAAGAATAGGTCGTATACAGTTCAACGACTTTAATTTTATCGAAGAGAACGGTCAGATGATGACCGGAAAGCAAGTGAAAAGCGCTGTTATCGCACAGGATTTCCAATCAGCAGGTTTGGCGCGTGAGATCTATAAAATGCTTGCGCGAAAGCATGAGTTTCTCATCTGCGATAACATTCAAAGTATTGCCGGTGGTGCTCTTTGGGCTAGTAGCATCATTCGAATTGCCGAGGTACGGATCTACAATTCACGCACGAAGAAATTTATGGACATACTTGGTCCAGGTGCGCGTGGTGTTTCAGGTACTTTGCCATGGAGTGCGAATGATCTGTCTGTAGATGAGATTGTTCGCTGGGGTCGTGCGTATGATGATGAAAACTGTTGTCGTCACATTGTACATGTTATCTGTAAGGACCGACTCATTGACGATCAATTTCATGATTATGTTTCGATAGGTGGCGCGACAGAATAACCATCAAAAAGACCCGGCATTTGCCGGGTTTTTTCTTCAAATCACTTCTTCATTCCAGCTTCCATTGCGGTTTTCCCGTCGTATTCAGCCAGGTATTTACCGTAATTGCGGAACAGCATTTCCGGCCCCTTATGCCCCATCTGCCCGGCAAGCCAGAAAAGGTTTACACCCTGGCTAATGTGTCTGGTGGCGAATGTGTGGCGCGTCTGGTACGGGTTACGGTAGCGCACACCAGCTTTTTTTAGGGTCGGCACCCATGCTTTTTTACGGATAGCGTCGGCGTTCGTCCAGGGATCTCCCGTTTTCGGATCGCTGAATATGAACTCACTTTTCATAAAGGTGTATTGCTTCTGCGCCTGCAGGGCCGCCAGCGCCTCACTGTTCAGCTCCACCTTACGGGTACCGGCTTTTGTCTTGGTGCCTTTAAGTACCCCTACGACACTGGCCGCCTGTATGTGCGCTGTATTACCTATAAAGTCGATATCGGTCCAACGTAATGCGCATAGCTCAGAGCTGCGTAGCCCTGTATTGAAGGCGAAGCGGAACAGATTCTGCCATTCCTGATACTTGCAGTGCTGATATATGGCACTGGTTTCCGCAGGCGCAAACGGATCAACTTCGTAATCGTCGGCGTTCGGTTTACTGTCGACCACGTGATACCGGCTGGCGCTGACAAGAGTTACCGGGTTAATAGTCAACAGGCCATCAGTTACAGCCTCATCAATGGCGCTGCGCAGAAATGACAGGTTATTCCTGATTGTTTTCAGCTTAGTTTTTCGGCTGGCTATCCAATTTTTTAGTACCGCAGGCGTCAATTCTGTTACATGTAGTTTATGTAGCTCTGATAGTGCTGATATACATTTTTCGTAACCGCCAATGGTTGACGGCGACAGATTGCGGTTCATGCAAATTTTCAGGTATTCATCAAGATAGGACTTAATATTTTTGGTTTTCTTTACTATACCGAATAACTCCAGTTTTTTGGAACTGGGGAAATATTTCGCATATTCAAACGTTCCGCTGGCGATCTGATTTTGTATCTCCCCTAGCAGGCGCTCAGCATATTTAATACCACGTGTATTTGCCTCAAGCCGAGACAGGGGCTCCCTGCAAAGAACCCCTTTATATGTGAAAGTGATAACTAGTGTTGAAGCAGTTTTATGCTTACGAATAGTTACTCCTCTTGGCAGAGATAATAATCCTTGTTCTTTCTTGCCCATTTTGAAACCTCTATTAAGTCGACCCAGCGTTCTTTAACTCCATCGACTTTTAATACATGAACCCCTTCTTTCCATATTCCTCTTTGTATCCGTTTGTTAACGGCATCAACCGTTTCTCCCGCGTCGCGGCAGTAGGTTGATATAGGCACGCAATCCAGCCCCATACATCACCTCACACAACACTCAGCCCACGGCAGTGGCACCACACGTCAAACATTCGCTTCACAACTTCACGACAGTAGAAACCGTCACCATCTCGCGTCAGGTCATAGTGATTGCCGTAACGCTGGTGGACCCATCGTTCAAATGCTTTATTCATTCTTTACTTCCTTTTCATGGCTCGTAATTTTTTCAGATGAGCTTCCTGCTCTGTTTCTGCCAGAATTTGTCGGTATTCCTGGTGATCAATCCGTTCAAACAGTTCATTAAAATCGTTTATTTTTACCGACTGTGTTCGCCCATCCATTCTTCTGTACAACACAGTGTTGTTTATGCAGCGAAGAATTTTTATCGGATAGCCGGCGCTATCGGTGTATATCTGACCACGTTGAATCAGAGCGAACATTCCTTTATCCCCAGCGGAAAAGCGAATACAGAATAAATGCCACCGCTATTGCAACTCCTACAGCGGTGAATGCTTCAGGCCAATTCATCACTTCACCTCCTGCGGCGGTTCCGGTAGCGGCATCCAGTGGGTTACCTCTTTGAGATACAGGTCTTCGCCATCACCGTCATCCCAAGTGGGATTGCCATCATTAAACCAGTCGCCATATACGCCGACCTGAGTGTTGGGGATGTTTGGCGGGTAGTTGTTTTTAAAGTCAGCCGCTAACACATAGCATTGTCGCTCTCCCATTTCTGGCATTTGCTCACTACAGCTTATCCAACCATCCGGAGTTACCGGAACTGGCGGCGCGGCATATAGTGGTTTAGGTGATACCTCCGCACGTTTTGCGTATGCTTCAACTGTGTCAGGATTAAACAGGATTATGTTTTCGCCGCATTCCCACGCTATTGGTTTTGCTTCCAGTGATGCCAGCGCAATTCTTGCCAGTTCTTCCGCTTCTTCTGCCGGCAGTACAACGTTGCTACCCGGTCCGTATGTTTCGCGCCACTGCTTGATTGTCAGCAGTCGCTCTCTGGTAATAGTGATCATAATTGGTCATTCTCTGCTTTAGCTGTGCGTTTGGCTTTTTCGCGTTTATGGCTCTCATAAAACCATCGGTGCAGCTCCGTTAGCTCTTTATCAATAGGCTCATATTCACGGTCAAAATATGCCTGAGCATTTTTTTCATCTTCGCCAGGTAATTCGCCTGGTCCAAACAAAATGTTATAAATCCACATCAGTGCATTTTCTGCATTACCGGTTTCTCTCCATTCGATAATCGCAGCCTGCATGACCAGAATGTTTTTGCCAAAAAATAGATCGAGTTCTTTAAATCGCTTCCGAATATATTCGTTTTCGTCTGCAAGAGCTGTCGTGCGTTTTTCTGAGGCTTCAAGTAACGCCTGCTTATCGCGTAGCGCTTCTTCCAGTTCAGCAACATGGCATTCACTATCAATAAGGTTGTTCTCTGTGGCTTCCTGTTCTGATTTGCGCATCAAAACAACGTGCTTTAATGCGTCCTGGGCTTTCTGAAATTTCAGCGCATATTCAGTGGCGATTTTTTCCAGTTCAGCAATATGCTTACTCCCATCCGAGATAACACCTTCGTAATACTCACGCTGCTCGTTGAGTTTTGATTTTGCTGTTTCAAGCTCAACACGCAGTTTCCCTACTGTTAGCGCAATATCCTCGTTCTCCTGGTCGCGGCGTTTGATGTATTGCTGGTTTCTTTCCCGTTCATCCAGCAGTGCCAGCACAATCGATGGTGTTACCATCTCATGGAAAAGGTCCACATCAAATCCCCAGTCGTCATGCATTGCCTGCGCTGCCGCTTCACGCAGTTCCTGATAGTTAATTTCGCTCACTTCGAACCTCTCTGTTTACTGATAAGCTCCAGATCCTCCTGGCAACTTGCACAAGTCCGACAACCCTGAACGGCCAGGCGTCTTCGCTCATCTATGGGATCGCCACACTCACAACAATGAGTGGCAGATATAGCCTGGTGGTTCAGGCGGCGCATTTTTATTGCTGTGTTGCGCTGTAATTCTTCAATTTCTGATGCTGAATCAATGAGGTCTGCCATCTTTCATTAATCCCTGAATTGTTGGTTAATACGCTTGAGGGTGAATGCGAATAATAAAAAAGGAGCCTGTAGCTCCCTGATGATTTTGCTTTTCATGTTCACCGTTCCTTAAAGACGCCGTTTAACATACCGATTGCCAGACTTAAGTGAGTCGGTGTGAATCCCATCAGCGTTACCGTTTCGCGGTGCTTCTTCAGTACGCTACGGCAAATGTCATCGACGTTTTTATCCGGAAACTGCTGTCTGGCTTTTTTGATTTCAGAGTTAGCCAGACGGGCAATGCTGCGAAGGGCGTTTTCTTGCTGAGGTGTCATTGAACAAGTCCCATGTCGGCAAGCATAAGCACACAGAATATGAAGCCCGCTGCCAGAAGAATGCATTCAGTGGTTGTCATACCTGGTCTCTCTCATCTGCTTCTGCTTTCGCCACCATCATTTCCAGCTTTTGCGAAAGGGATGTGGCTAACGTATGAAATTCTTCGTCTGTTTCTACTGGTATTGGCACAAACCTGACTCCAATTTGAGCAAGGCTATGTGCCATCTCAATACTCGTTCTTAACTCAACAGGAGATGCTTTGTGCATATCGCCTCCCGTTTATTATTTATCTCCTCAGCCAGCCGCTGGGCTTTCAGCGGATTTCGGATAACAGAAAGGCCGGGAAATACCCAGCCTCGCTTCGTAACGGAGTAGACGAAAGTGATCGTGCCTACGCGGATATTATCGTGAGGATGCTTCATCGCCATTGCTCCCCAAATACAAAACCAATTTCAGCCAGTGCCTCGTCCATTTTTTCGATGAACTCCGGCACTATCTCGTCAAAACCCGCCATGTACTTTTCATCCCGCTCAACCACGACATAATGCAGGCCTTCACGCTTCATACGCGGGTCATAGTTGGCAAAGTACCAGGCATCTTTTCGCGTCACCCACATGCTGTACTGCACCTGGGCCATGTAAGCCGACTTTATGGCCTCGAAACCACCGAGCCTGAACTTCATGAAATCCCGGGAGGTAAACGGGCATTTCAGCTCAAGGCCGTTGCCGTCACTGCATAAACCATCGGGAGAGCAGGCGGTGCGCATACTTTCGTCGCGATAGATGATCGGGGATTCAGTAACATTCACGCCGGAAGTGAATTCAAACAGGGTTCTGGCGTCGTTCTCGTACTGTTTTCCCCAGGCCAGCGCCTTAGCATTAACTTCCGGAGCCACACCGGTGCAAACCTCAGCCAGCAGGGTGTGGAAGTAGGACATTTTCATGTCAGGCCACTTCTTTCCTGAGCGGGGCTTTGCTATCACGTTGTGAACTTCTGAAGCGGTGATGACGCCGAGCCGTAATTTGTGCCATGCATCATCCCCCTGTTCGACAGCTCTCACGTCGATCCCGGTACGCTGCAGGATAATGTCCGGTGTCATGCTGCCACCTTCTGCTCAGTGGCTTTCTGTTTCAGGAATCCAAGAGCTTTCACTGCTTCGGCCTGTGTCAGTTCTGACGATGCGCGAATGTCGCGGCGAAATATCTGGGAACAGAGCGGCAATAAGTCGTCATCCCATGTTTTATCCAGGGCGATTAGCAGAGTGTTAATCTCCTGCATGGTTTCATCGTTAACCGGAGTGATGTCGCGTTCCGGCTGGCGTTCTGCAGTGTATGCAGTATTTTCGACAATGCGCTCGGCTTCATCCTTGTCATAGATACCAGCAAATCCGAAGGCCAGACGGGCACACTGAATCATGGCTTTATGCCGTAACATCCGTTTAGGATGCGACTGCCACGGCCCCGTGATTTCTCTGCCTTCGCGGGTTTTGAATGGTTCGCGGCGGCATTCATCCATCC